>CALGGX010000108.1 GCA_937916025.1 uncultured Selenomonadales bacterium | reverse complement strand
AATGCCGTCGACAGTGAAGTCTTGACCGCCATGCTCGTAGCTCGAGCGGACGATGTAAACGAATGTCGGAACAGGCATGAGATATGCGTTGATAGCGACTTTCTGCCCCTTCTTGACGCCCGGAACTTCGGAGAGATCGGTGACGATACCGTTGGTGCTCGTCTCGACGACGAGGTTTCTGCCGCTGCGATCTTCATCGGCAACGTGATACACCAACGTGATATCGGCGGTTGTTTTCTCCATGAACGCGAAAACGTCGTTGAAGTCGATGTTGTAAACGAAACTTCCGCTGGTCAAAATGACGTACTTGCGATCGCTGAGCTCTGCGAAGTCGAGGTTTGCGTAGAGATCTTTCAGATCGCCTTTGCGGGAGTCGCTGTCGGGGAGCGCGGCGGGCAGATATGCCAAGCCGTCGCGGCGGCGAGCGAGATCCCAGTCTTTACCGGAGCGGATGTGATCGAGGACGGAGCGCGAGTAGTCGGGGAGCATGACGCCGACGCTGTTGATGCCGGAATTGACGAGGCTCGAGAGCGCGAAGTCGAGCATGCGATAGCGACCGGCGAACGGGAGGGATTCGACTGCGCGAGTCGCTGTGATATCACGAATAAGATCGTTGGTCTCCTGAAGGTTGACGATGCCCATTACCTGTTTCAAAAAACTCACCCTTTCAATGCAATGCGTAATTCGTAATTCGTAATTCGTAATTCGTGATCAGTGATCAGTGATCACGAATCAGTAATCAGTAATTGAGTAACGCATTTTTAATTATGCATTACGCATTACGCATTATCAATTGTTTTGCACGACTTCTTTCTCGGGAATGACGAGGATTGCCGTTTCTTCGCCCTGCACTTTTGCACCGGCTTTGACGACGACGTCCTGCGCAAGGATCGCATGATCGACGATCGCATTGTCTTCAATCGTCGTGAACGGGAAGATGACCGAGTTGGTAACCTTCGCGCCCTTGCCGATGCGAACGCCCGGGAAGATCACGGAGCGATCGACTTCGCCGAGAATTTTTGCGCCTTCGGTAATGAGCGACTGTTTGACGGATGCTTGCTCGCCAATGTAATGCGGCGGCATTGACGGATTCGACGAATAGATCTTCCAATCGCCGGTGAGATCGAACGGCGGAGTGTCTTGGAGAAGATCCATGTTCGCTTGCCAGAGGCTCTCGATCGTTCCGACATCTTTCCAATAGCCGTCGAATGCATAGGAGAGGAGGGTGAGTCCGTCGCCGAGCATCTTCGGAATGATGTCTTTGCCGAAGTCATGTGTGGAATTCTCGTTGACGCCGTCTTCTTCGAGGTATTTGATCAGAACGTCTGCGGTGAAGATGTAAATGCCCATCGAGGCAAGGTTGCTCTTCGGATTTGCCGGTTTCTCTTCAAATTCGACGATCTTGCCGGTCTCTTTGTCGGTGTTCATGATGCCGAAGCGCGGAGCTTCATCCCACGGAACCTCGAAAACGCCGATCGTTGCGTCTGCCTTTGCCTGCTTGTGAGCCTCGAGCATGCCGGCATAATCCATTGTGTAAATGTGGTCGCCGGAGAGGATCAACACGTAATCCGGATCGGCAAGTTTGACGAAGTTGATGTTCTGATAGATTGCGTCAGCCGTGCCGCGATACCATTCGGCATCCTTCTCGCGCGCATACGGAGGAAGAATGAAGCAACCGCCGCCGTTGCGATCGAGATCCCATGCGGAGCCGGAGCCGAGATAATTGTGCAGTTCGAGCGGTTTATACTGGGTGAGCACGCCGACTTTCTCGATGCCGGAATTGGAGCAATTCGACAGCGGGAAGTCGATGATGCGATATTTGCCGCCGAACGGCACGGCGGGTTTTGCCACGGTTTTCGTGAGAGCCTTCAGACGGCTGCCCTGTCCGCCTGCAAGGATCAGACCCAACAATTCAGTCTTTCTCATAGATTTAATCCTCCCATCTAAACCTGAAACGACTTGAGTTCGAGCTTCGCACTCGAGACTCGACACTCCATCACGGTCGCAGACCGCAAGTAGCTTTTACAATGCACTTATTCTAGCTGTTCTGCTTTTTTCCTCTAAAATTATCAGAAAAAAGATCGGAGATTTTTTTGATTGACTGAACATCTCGCAATATTTATGATCTGAAAGATTTTTACAGTTTTGGTTGGAGGAATATTTTATGCCTTACATCAGCAATTCGACGAAAAACAAAAAAATTGCCGGGGCAAACGGTGACGATACAATCATTAACAGCGGCGCGAATGTTTCAATAGACGGCGGCGGCGGCTCCGATATCATCAGAAATTCTGTCGGCAGTGTCTCGGCGGACGGCGGCGACGGCAATGACTCCATCAATTCAAGCGGCGGAAAGAAAGTTACTCTGCATGGAGGTTTCGGAAACGACACGCTCACCGGCTCCTCGAAGGCGGAAGTGTTTCGGTTCCGCGCGGACGGCGGCAACGACACTTTCTCGAATTTCGCGCTGAACGACACGATTTATATCTCGAGCGGCTCGCTCGGATCATATGTTTCAGATGGCGATGATCTTCTCATATCCGTGAGAGGAACAAATACCGTCGGAACGATTCGCGTGCTCGATTACGCGCTTGAACCCGTTCGAGTCAAAGTCGGCAAATCCGCCCTCGTGACGATCAATAACGACAAACCCCGCTCGATTATAAACAACTCGCCGAATGAGACGATTATCGGCTCAAGCGGCGATGATTCCATTTACAATTACGGCAGTAAAGTTACAATCGACGGCGGCAACGGCAATGATTACATTCAAAACGTCAACGGCGCAAACGTGACGCTGAACGGCGGTCCCGGCAACGATACGATTGTCGGTTCGGCAAACGGCGAGATTATTGAGTTCCGCGCGGACGGCGATTCCGATGTCATTACCAATTTCGACAACATCAACGATACGATCTGCATCACTTACGGCAGTTTAAGTTCTTATTACGTCGAAGGCAATGATCTTATGGTCGCGGCGGCGTATAAAGACATAACCGGCACGGTTCGCTTGAAAAATGCCGCTCTCAATGCGATAAAATTGAAAGTCGGCAACGGTGCACTCGAGACAATCAATACCGATAACGCCAATTCGATTTTCAATTTGACGAAAAACACGGTGGTAACCGGTTCGGATGCGGACGATTCCATTTACAATTACGCCGACAATGTCACCGTTAATGCAGGGGCGGGCATCGATACGATTATAAACAGCGGCTCGAGAGTATCGCTTTTCGGCGGCGCGGATGCGGATGTCATTGTAAATGTCGCCGGTTCCAAAGTCACAGTCAACGGCGGCGCGGGCAATGATACGTTGATCGGTTCCGAAAGCGCGGAAATGTTTGCGTATACCGCCGGTCAAGGCAATGACACGATCAAAAATTACGCGCTCGACGATACGATCTACATCTCGTCCGGGCTCAGCTCGTATTACGCCGACGGCGACGATTACATGTTGGTTGTTTCGAGCGGTTCCGTTCGTCTGCTCGACGCCGCGACGACTCCGGTCAGAGTGAAGGTCGGGAAAAATGCGCTCCGAATTCTCAACAATTCAATCGTCAACATCAACAAAAACAAACTGTTGCTCGGAACGAGCGCGGCAGAGTCGATTTACAATTATGCAAACAACGTGACAATCGACGGACTTGAAGGCGATGATACGATCATCGGCTCGTCAAACAGTGAAATTTTCCGCTACAACGCGGGCGGCGGCAACGATCTCATTACCAATTACGAAACGAATGACACGATTTACATTGCCGAAGGCGATCCGAGTTACACCGTGAGCGGCGACGATTACATTATTTCCGTTTCGAGCGGAAGCATCTCCGGCTCGCTCACTTTGCGAGATGCCGCGCGGACTTTGATCAAAATCAAATTGGGAGATCAAGCGGTTACGACAATCAACAATGATGCGGCGAAGACTGTTTTCAACACGACGCCGAGCGCAATGATCACCGGCTCGACCGGAAACGACTCGATCTATAACACGGCGTCTCGCGTAACCGTTGACGCGCTTGAAGGCAATGATTCGCTTTACACCGGCGGCACAATTGTTTCACTGCACGGCGGCGCGGGTGACGACTATCTTCAGAACATCAACGGCACGCGCGTGACGCTCAACGGCGGGCTCGGCAATGATTCGCTCGTCGGCAGTTCCAAGGCTGAAATTTTCCAATTCGGTTATGACGGCGGCGATGATACGGTTTACGGTTATGAAACCAATGACACGATCCACATTTCAACGATAAGCGGCGGCTCGGTACGCGGAGCCGTTGACGAAGATGATTTCATTGTCTATTATTCCGACGGAACCGATACCGCTTCGATGCGATTGGTGAATGCGGCTTCGGATTTGGTTTTTGTCAAAGTCGGCAACGGAAAAATTCAAACGCTCAACACAACGGATTACAATACGATCACCAACAGCAAGCAAAACAAACTCATCGAAGGAACAAATGTCAAAGATTATATCACTAACTCCGGCAAAAACTCGACGCTCTCCGGCGGTGCGGGTAATGACACCATAATAAATAACGGCGCAAATGTGTCGATAGATGCCGGTGCCGGAAATGATCTGATTCAAAATGTAAGCGGTGCCAACGTGACAATGTACGGTGCCGAAGGCAATGACTCGCTTGTCGGCAGTGCAAATGCGGAAGTTTTCGAGTACAAATCCGGAACAGGCAATGATACCGTGATCGGCTATGAATCGAATGACACGATCAATATTACATCCGGAGTGATGGTGACGAGTTATGCCGATGGTGACGATTACATCATTTCTGTTGCGGGCGACGGAACCGGCGGTTCAATCAAAATTAAAGACGCGGCATTTATGCCGATTAAGGCAGTGACTCTCGCCGGCGGCGATGCGGTTACGCTCAATGATGACATTCCCAACACGATTTTCAATTACACGAAAAGAAGTGTGCTCGGTTCTGCGGGAAAGGATTTGATCTACAATTATTTCGACAATGCATCGGTTTTCGGCAATGCAGACAACGATACGCTTCTCAATTTCAACAACGGCGTCGTTATGCAAGGCTTGAGCGGTGACGATTACGTTCAGAATGTCGGCGGAACAAACGTCACATTGGAAGGCGGAGTCGGCAATGATATTCTTATCAGCTCGAAGGAAGCGGAAGTATTCAAATATGACGCAAACGGCGAAGATGATACCATTCATAACTTCGATGCGAATGATACACTTTTTGTCGCGGAATCAAATACATCGATCACGACTGCTGCGGAAGGAACCGATTTGCTGATGACGCTCGTGAGCGGTGACAATACCGGTCATATTCGTTTTACCGGCGCGGCGTCTTCTGCAATCAAAGTAAAGATCGGAGAAAACGGCGAGGTTCAGAATTACAACAATTCATTGCTGAATGCGGATCAAAACGTTTCAATGCTCGGAACGCCCGGAGATGATTCCATTTACAATTACGCCGCCAACGTAACGATTGATGCAATCGGCGGCAATGACAACATCATTAATATCGGCGCAACGACTTCGATAAACAGCGGCGCGGATAATGACAACATCATCAACAGCGGTCGGAACGTGACGATCGTAAGCGGTTCCGGCGCAAACACGATCACGAACTCGGGAGCGCAATCGGCTATCACGGTCGGTGACGGCGCGGATTACATCGAAAACGGCGGTTCGAGTGTGACGGTTGATGTCGGCGAAGGCGCAAACATTGTCAACAGCGGCGGCAATTTCGTATCGATTGCGAGCGGATCGGGCGACGATTCGATCATCAACGGAGGCGCGAATTCGACTGTCAACGCCGGAGCAGGCAACAACACGATTGAAAACAGCGGCTCAAATGTTTCAATCACAACCGGAGAAGGCGATGATTCGATCTTCAACGAAGGCAGTGCGACTGTTGAGGCGGGTGACGGCGCGAATTACATCATCAGCACCGGCAGTATCACGCTCGGTACGGGCGCGGGAGCAGACACAATCATCAACAACGGCGCAAACAGTTCGATCAACTCCGGCGCGGAAAATGACAATATTACAAACACCGGTGAAAACGCGACGATTACAGCAGGCGACGGCAATGATAACATTACGAACAGCGGCGATAATGTCGATTTGTCGGGCGGTGCCGGAGCC
>CALGGX010000107.1 GCA_937916025.1 uncultured Selenomonadales bacterium | reverse complement strand
TCCGTTCCGATGTTGAAATGAAACGATTGCTCGCCGCGCTCGACGACGGTCACGGCAAATCCGTCGCCCAACAGCAAGCGATTGGATTTATCCCGCTCATGTGTCAATCGAATTTGCGTATCGCCGTTGAAAATCAAAACGCGTCGACAACTGCCGCTCGAGACGAGCAACGACGCCTGATACAAGCCGTAAACATATCCGGAGCAACCGTAATTTATATCAAATGCAACCGACGATTGCGGCAAGCCGAGCCGATCCTGAATTATTCCGCCGGTTGACGGGATGATGTAATCCGGCGTCTGCGAAACAAACACGACGCCGTCAAAATCTTCGCCTTTCAAACCGGTTTCGACCATGAGACGTTTTGCGATCTCGACGCCGTAATCGGAAGCACACATGTCGGGATTTGCAACGTGAACAGACTCGACGCCCGTCGCGCGCATCGTCCGACGAATTGTTTTGGAATCAAAGAAACGCTCATATTCAATGAGCTGAATTACGTCTTTCGGCAGTCCGGTTGCAATGTGCGATATCTTGAGATTCGATAATGTGATCTTCATAAGCCGCCTCGCAATGCGCCGCCGTCGACAATGAAATCTTCGCCGGTGATCCATTTCGCTCTGTCGCTCAGCAAAAACAAAACCATGCCGCTTACGTCCGACGGTTCGCCCAAGCCCAAAATGTAATCGCGACCGATATCGGCTTCGTCGACGCCTTCGGCGATGGTGTTCTTTGTCAAATTCGTCCGAACCCAGCCCGGGCTGATTGTATTCAGCCGATGCCGATCGCGTTCGAGCTCCGCGCTGAATGAATAAGCCGACAAACGAACCGCCGCCTTCGTCGACGAATAAATCGCGCTGCCTTTCAAACCGGTATGACCGGCAATCGAAGAAAACAAAACATAAGACGAGCCCGGCATTGCGAATTTTTTTCGCGTCATGCTTCGAAGGCATTTGATCGCGCCCCAATATCCCGTTTCCATGATATTTCGCGCGGCGACTTCATCGAAAGAGCGGAGCGGAGTGAGAACGGAAGTTCCCGCGCTGTAAACTCCGCCGTTGATTTTGCCGTGCGCATTGACGAATTCGCCGAGCACACGTTCCCAATCGTCGAGCGAAGCTTTCGTCACATCCAAAACGGTACAGTCGATGCGATCGGGATATTGATCTTTGACTGCCTGAAGATTTTTTTGATTGAGTGCAATCGCCAAGACATTTGCTCCGGCTTCTGCCAATTCAAGCGCGATTTGTCTGCCCATTCCGGAAGATGCGCCGACAGCGACGAAATTCTTATCCGAAAAATTGAAAGTCACTTCAGCCATAAATTTATCGCCTCGCCGTTCAATCCGACATCAAAACGTAGAGATCATGGATTGTTTTCGCATTGCCGACTTCCTTCGGCGTAATTTTTTTTGCCGGATTTTGTTTGGTTGCCATTGCCAAAAACGACACGACGCTGATTGAATCCCATTCTTCAATATCGGCAAGCTCCGAAGCGGGCGTGATCTCTTCTTCGGTATCCATCAAATCGACCATCTTCTCGATAAACTCATTTTCATTCATGAACGAAACCTCCGCTTTTGATATTTCATTAAAAAATGCCGCCGTCGGCATGAAGGATTTGCCCGGTTATGCAATTCGACAGCTCGGATGCGAGAAACAAAATGACGTTGGCGATCTCTTCCGGCTTCGTCCAACGCCCGAGTGCCGAGTTCTCGATCATGACTCGCGCGGAATCCGCGTCCGTTTGATTGCCCATGTCCGTCGAAACGAGTCCCGGTGCAACGACGTTGACGCGAATGTTGTTTGCGCCGAATTCGCGCGCCAAACTTCGCGTTGCGCCTTCAAGTGCGGATTTTGCGGCGGCATAACTCACTTGCCCGGGGACGCCGTAATTCACCGCAATCGACGACATGAAGACGATGCTTCCGCCGGTTTTGTTTCGGAGCATCAATCGCGAGATGTATTGCGTGAATTGCATTTGCGCAAAAAAATTTACGTCAAACAGTTTTCGGATGTTGTCGAGCGTCGTCATTTGAAACAGCGCGTTTTCGGCAAGCACTCCGGCGTTGCAGACAAGAATGTCGATCGGTTTTTTCGATTTTCGTATGGTTCCGATCGCCGACTTCATTGCTTCGCCGTCAATCAGATCGAAATACAGCGGAATGATCTCGACTTGATATTTCGAAGCCAGCCGTTGAATTTCTTCGCTGAACTCCGGACGCTCCTTGCGGACGCATGCAAAAATGTCCGCGCCGTTTTCGGCAAAGACTTCGAGCACCGCCTTGCCGATGCCGCGATTGCATCCCGTGATCACGGCGGTTTTGCCTTTCAATAACATAAAATCACCTCACTCGAAATAAATGATGCGCGTCATTTGATTGATGAGATCAAATCCATCCCAGATGTCGGTTAAGTCGAGAGCTTTGCCGATCGGAACAATGCGATCGATTCCCGTCCAAGAATGCTCCGCAACAGTCGACGCCAAATCGCGCGGCTCGAAACCGAAGTACGTCAGCGTCTGAAATTTTTCCGACACGAGCCCGTCAAGCTCTGAAAGATCATTG
>CALGGX010000106.1 GCA_937916025.1 uncultured Selenomonadales bacterium | reverse complement strand
GTTTCAATCCTCAATTAAAAGACGCGGGAAAAAATCCGTTCACGCTCGACAGCAAGGAGCCCGACTTCAGCAAGTTTAATGAGTTCCTGCAGGGCGAAGTGAGATATTCGTCATTGAAGCGCAACTTCCCCGAGGCGGCGGAGGCACTCTTCGAGAAGACGCAACACGACGCCGAAGATCGTATTGCGGGATATAAAAAATTGGCAGGAAAATAATTTCGAGCGATCACTCGATCAAAAAACGGAGACTCCAATACGGGGTCTCTGTTTTTTCGTTCCGCAGTTGACTCGCCCGATTGTACGGGTTATTTATTCAATTGCATGGCTTCTTTGTATGTGGACAAATACGCCGTCAGTCATAAAAATTATGCTCGTTATCCGGACTTGAAAAACTCGGAGCAACATCAGCCTATTGAAATGAAAACGCCGCCGCGATTTGTTATATCAAGCAATGCAAAAATCAAGGACTTGTTTTTGACGTCAGCGATGCCGACATTGCATGGCAATTGATCATCGTAATCCTGAAGAAGCTCCCTACGGAGTCTCTTTTTTTTTTGTGCTCATTCTCTTGACTTTTGATTTGTGTTGCTTTACAATACAATCGTACGAAAAAAAAAAAACGAACTCAGAAAGGTAGAGTGTAATGGATTGGGGCGTTGAAAGCTCAATACGCAGACGTACTTGTATGCTGATGGTAACTCACGCCTGTAACCTTAATTGCAGTTATTGCTATGAGCCTTATAAGAAAAATGCTCATATGGACACGGACTTGGCAACGGAAATTATTTTGCGTGAGGCACGATTTGTTAAAGAGAGCGATCGTTTCGACGAGTTGGAGATAGATTTTATGGGCGGCGAACCGTTCATGAATTTTCCGCTGATAAAATATGTCGTCGAATGGTTGGAAACCGGCGTCATTGATGTTCCGTGGATTTGCTTTGCTACAACAAATGCCACGTTGCTTACCGATGAAATCAAAAGCTGGTTACGAGCGCATAAAGACGCCATCAATCTTGGTGCAAGCTACGACGGAACCGGTCAAATGCAGATCATTAATCGCGGTACAGAGAAGCATGACATAGACTTAGCTTTTTTCAATGAGTTGTGGTCTCATCAGGCTTTGCACATGACGATTTCAAAAGAGACTCTTCCAACTTTGGCGGAGGGCGTTCTGGATATACAAAAAAAAGGATATAAAGTCGAGGCGGCTTTGGCGGAAGGCATAGATTGGACAATCGAAGATGCACTGATGTATCGCGATCAATTATGCATATTAAAAGATGCCTATTTAAAAAACACCGAACTTATTCCATTTAACAGACTGACAAGATTCGTCAATGTTTCCAATGCGCCGCCTGCAGAAAAAGTCCAAGAGAAATGGTGCGGCACGGGAAAATATATGGCGACTTATGATATTGACGGGAAGAAATACGGTTGCCAGATGTTTACGCCGTTGGTCTTGGGGAGTAACAGAGCTTTATCGGCAGATGCGGTTGAATGGGATTCTCCGGAGTTAAATGCTGATGATTATTGTAAAAGTTGCGTGTTGAGAAATTTTTGTCCGACATGTCCGGGCTTCAATTATAAAAATCGCGGACATCTTGCCGTTAGAGATAAACGTTGGTGTCCGATGGTTTTGGCGGAAGCATTAACAGCTTGCGAATTCCAAGTGGAGCTTATTTCCAAGATGGATAAACTTGATATGCAAGATGCACACCACGGCAAAGTGGCTCTCCAAGCATACGAAGTATTAAAATATCTGGACATCGAAAAGAGTAAAAGTCCGTATGTAATTTAAATATGATAGATCCCTTATCTGATGCAACTGCATGATTTTAACTCCACAGCATCAATAAGTTTCTATATCTGTACCGTCGAGAAAAATCGGAAAGGAGGTGATTGAAAATGAAGATGAATATGGATGCTCTCAAAGCTCTTGAACTCAAATTGGCTGAGTACGGCAAAGAGAACGGCGCGATCGCCGAGCACGAATCGGCAAACATGGATTATTGCCAGTGCACCGGGCACTGCGGTACCGAATGTACCGGTTCTTGCCATAATTCCTGTTCCGGAAGTTGTTCTGGAGGCAGCAGCGGTCGCTATTAATGCCCGTTCCGGAAGTAGCGAGAGGCGAGGCTGTTGAGGTTTATTCGATTTTGTTTGAAATGATTTGAAATTCAACAGGCAAGTAATTTACGGAGAAACGGTGCGCGGCAGTCTGACAGGCGGTTGCACCGTTTTTTTCGTAAAGCAAATGAAAGAAAGTTGACATGAAAAACGCAGATGTAAAACTCAGCTTTACGGGAAAAGTTGATGAAGAGACCGTTCGAGCGTTCATCAATGAAATAAAGACGGTGATTGAAGAAAATCCGGAGAGTACCTCGTTGACCATATATATTTCTTCTCCGGGCGGAAGCGTTGACATTGCCGTCGAGCTTTTTTATTTTCTAAAGCTGTTGGATTGCAAGATAAGGATGGTAAATATCTCTTGCGTCAATTCTGCGGCGATTATCATTTTTGCCGCCGGTACCGAGCGCATCAGCTTGCCGTGTTCAACCTTTTATGTCCATTCCGTTACCAAAAATCTGAACGGCAACTTCACCGCCGAAGATTTATTGCGCGAAGCAAAAGAAATGGCGTTCAATACGGATAAAGTGGCGACAATTCTCGCGAGTACAAGCAATAAAAATAAATCTTACTGGAAGCGTCTGATGAAAAAAGGTTGTCTGTTGACTCCGCAAAAAGCGAAGGATTTGGGGATCGTAAATGACATATCGGAGCACAATTAGAAAATATTTCGAGTGGTTACATAATCATGTCGGGACGTTCCAAAAGAGTATACTGCTTTACTTGTTGCTGAGTACATTGACGGTGGCATTTTCATTGCTGTTTGTGGAAATCACCAAAATTTTTATGGAAGCCTTAGAACGAGGCGAAAATTTTTCTTTCTTACTTTTGACAGTGTCGCTTACGATGATCAAAGGCGGCAACATACTTTGCGTTGCACTTAAATTTTATTTGCGCGAAAAACAAATCCGCTTAATGAACAATGAGCTCACCTTAAAATTCTTTAAAGAACTGTTCTCCGACAACATCTCTTACAACGAAAAAGTACATTCCGGCGATTCACTGAGCAGGCTGACGACAGATGTCTTTAACGTTTCCAATTGTTTGGTGGGAACCATTCCGGATTTGATTTATGCTTTTGTGCAACTTATCGCTACTTGTGTTTATCTCTCGTTAATCGACCCCGCGTTAACGTTGGTGATACTTTTGATTATGTCCGTAAATATAATGTTTGGTCAATCATACGCAAAAAAATTATTGCCTGTACACAGAGAAATAAGAATCCGCGACAGTAAAGCGCACCAATTTATGCAGGAACATCTTCAGCATCGCGAATTAATTGTTACTCTGGAAAAAACTTCGTTCATTTGGAACAGGCTGAAATTACTTCAAAATGCGCTGTATGAAAAGATTATAACCGGTACAAAATTAAATGTTTTCAACATGTCTTTGATAGACAGTGCCTTGAATATCAGTTATATCATCATTCTGATTTGGGGCATTTGCGGCATACAAAACAAGACTTTTACCTATGCCGAGTTGGTTGTTTTTTTACAGTTGGCGGAACAAATTCAGGTTCCGTTTATTCAATTTAACCATCGGTATCCGTTGCTTATCACGTCGATTGCTTCCGTCGAAAGATTGATGGAAATTGAGAATATGCCGAAGGCAGATGTTGAAACTCCTGTTAAGTTTTCGGTTCCTGTCGGCATTAAATTTTCAGAAGTAGATTTTCGCTACACAAAGGCTTCTCGTCGGATATATCATGGTTTCAATCATGATTTTGCCCCCGGCAGTATAACGGCGATTCTGGGCGAGACCGGAGCCGGTAAAAGTACGCTTTTGCGGTTGATTCTCGCCGTTTTGACTCCGAACTCCGGCAACATTTCTTTTTACGGAAACGAAAACGGCACATTGCAATATTACACGGCAAGTCCGCGCACGCGCGGAATTTGTGTTTACGTTCCGCAAGGAAACAGTCTGATCAGCGGCACGATCCGCTATAATCTGTTGCTGGGAAAAACTGATGCGACCGAAGATGAAATGCGCGAAGCACTTTATGCGGCGGCGGCAGAATTTGTTATTAAGGATTTTCCCGACGGATTGGATACCGAGGCGGGCGAGAGCGGAGTCGGTGTCAGTGAAGGACAGGCGCAACGAATTGCAATTGCAAGGAGTTTTTTACGCCCCGGAAAAGTAATTTTAATGGATGAGCCGACCTCCGCGCCGGATGCGGAAACGGAAAAGTTGTTCTTAACGAGGCTGACCGGGCAAGTTTACCGCAAAACCATTATTATTGTTACTCACAAAAAAGAAGTTTGTAAATATGTTTCGGACGTGATAACGATTGAATTTTTGAGGGAATCAACAGCCGATTAATTCCGATGAAATTATCAACTTCAATCAAAAATGAATTACGAAGGAGAAATTCGTCATGAAAAAGTTTTTTATATCGATGACAGTTGCGATCGCATTGATGTTTCCGACGATACTCGCGGAGGCTGCAGACGTTCCGAACTTTCAATCCGTCGCCGGAAACAATGTCACTTTTGCAGGCACTCAAAGCTCAAAGAACGGTTTTGTCAGCTACGATTACGATTGCGAAGTTAACTCCGGCGGTGATAATTATGTTCGGCGATACATCAATTTGCTGACGAATAATTATCCTTTCAGCTGCGACGGCAATGATGTCGAGGATTACACTCGCTCATCCGCTCATAAATATGTCAGATACTATTTCGATTACACCGGCTCCAAATCGGTTTCCAATGTCAATTTCGGCAGAAAAAAGACGCCGCATTACTGTAACGTTTCAATCATGGTTTGCTATTACTGCGATACGGGAATTCAACGCATAAAAATTCGCGTTGCGAACGGACTCAGCTACGGCAGTTGACCGGCAAATGTCCTTGACGCCTCCGAAGTTGCCGATATAAAATGCTTCAAGCGTTTCTTCGGGGGTGAAGAGTTTGGATATACAACAATTCATGGAACGTTGGCAGGGGCATGGTTACGAGAAGGGCGAGATGCAAACTTTCTGGCTCATGCTCTTCCGCGTTCTTTTTTCAATTGACGAGCCGGAGGATTGGCTCATCTTCGAGCATCGGATCAAAGGCAAATTCATCGACGCGCGCATTCCCTCGACGCATGTTCTGATCGAGCAAAAATCAATCGATCGAGACCTCAATGCCGCGTTTTTGCAGGCGAAATCGTATGACGCACTTCTGCCGTTCAAAGACAAGTCGAAATGGATCGTCGTCAGTGATTTTCAGTCGTTTCACGTCTATGACATGGATTTGCTCGATCCGAAGCCTGAGATCATTTTGCTCGAAAATCTCG
>CALGGX010000105.1 GCA_937916025.1 uncultured Selenomonadales bacterium | reverse complement strand
ATGATGATTGCGTCATTGACAATCGGAGGCTTGCTCGGCGAGCTTATCGACATCGACGGCAAATTCGAGCAGTTCGGCTTGTGGCTTCGACGCAAAACCGGCAACGAGGGCGATAACAATTTCATCAACGGCTTCGTGACGGCGTCGCTGACGTTTTGCATCGGCGCAATGTCGATTCTCGGTCCGATCAATGACGCGCTCCTCGGCGATTGCACGGTGCTTTACATGAAGTCCGTACTCGACATGATTCTCGTGATGGTAATGGCGGCGTCGCTCGGCAAGGGCTGTGTGTTCTCGGGTGTGAGCGTCGGACTGTTTCAAGGCGCGGTGACTGTTCTCGCGGGCATGATCGAGCCTTTCATGACCGAAAACGCGCTCGGCAATATCTCTTACGTCGGCAATATCCTGATCTTTTGCGTCGGCATCAATCTGATGTTCGGCAATAAAATTCGCGTGGCAAACTTACTGCCGGCAATGGTCGTCGCCGTCATTCAGAGCTGAAAATTCTTTTGTAAGGAGACCTTGACGTTGAACGAAACGATCCAAAAATTTTTCGCGGTACTCCGCGCGGCGCGAGCGATTGTGATCGGCGCGGGCGCGGGCTTTTCGACCGCTGCCGGTTATACTTATTCCGGCGCGCGCTTTCAAAAACATTTTGCCGATTTCGAGTCGAAATACGGTTTTCATGACATGTACAGCGGCGGCTTTTATCCTTACGAGACTCCGGAAGAATTTTGGGCATATTGGAGCCGAAACATCATGTGCAATCGCTACGATCTGCCGCCGAGTCCGTTGCACGGAAAATTGCTCGAGCTCGTTCGCGGCAAAGAATACTTCGTGCTCACAACCAACGTCGATCATCTCTTTCAACTGAACGGCTTCGACAAACATCGATTGTTCTATACGCAAGGAGATTTCGGCTTGTTTCAATGCTCGGTACCCTGCCATCAAAAGACTTACGACAATGAAGAAGTTATTCGCGAGATGATTGCCCGTCAAAAAGACATGCGGATTCCTTCCGAGCTGATCCCGAAATGTCCGAAATGCGGCGAGCCGATGACCATGAATCTCCGCGCGGACGATCGCTTTGTCGAAGACTCGGGTTGGCATCAGGCATCGTATCGATATCAGAAATTCCTCGCGCGACACAAACATGATCTCGGAGTTCTGCTCGAGCTCGGCGTCGGCGGAAATACCCCGGGCATCATCAAATTCCCTTTCTGGATGATGACTTACGAAAATCCGAATGTCACGTACATTTCGATCAACATGGGCGAAGCCGAAGCTCCCAAACAAATCCTCGACCGCTCGATTTTGATCAACGATGACATTGCAAAAATATTTTTAGCCGGTGAAAATCATGAACAGAAATGAAAAAATCGAATTCCTGATCGAAATATTGATGAAGGAACTGCCGGACGCGAAATTCATGGCGCGGCAAATCAGTTCGCGTCGAATGTTGTTGCGCGCGCTGATGAATGTTCGTCCGCCGTATCCGATGCGCTCGACATTTATCGCCATTCAAGATCAATTGTTGCAGGAAGAGGCGCAGGCAAGAGGCATCGTCAAGCTCGAAGAAATTCCCGCGATCGAAAATTCCGCCGCTCCGCAATATTTTTCCAATCAAAAAGATCTCCGAATTCGGCTGTGGCAAGGCGATATCACGCGCTTGCAGGTCGATGCGATCGTCAATGCGGCGAACTCGGCAATGCTCGGCTGTTGCGTTCCCTGTCATGAATGCATCGACAACGCAATTCATTCCGCCGCCGGACTTCAGCTCCGACAGGCGTGTTACGAGCTCATGATCGAGCAGGGGCATGACGAGCCGCCGGGGCGCGCGAAGATCACTCCCGCATTCAATCTGCCGTCGAAATTCGTCATTCACACCGTCGGACCGATTGTAAAAGAAGAGCCGACGATTGCCGATGAAGAATTGCTTGCCGATTGCTATCAATCATGCCTTGAGCTCGCCGTCAAAAATCAATTGCAGAGCATCGCGTTTTGTTGCATCTCGACCGGCGAATTTCATTTTCCGAATGAGCGCGCGGCACAAATTGCCGTGTCGACAGTGAAAAACTTTCTTTTGAATGTTGACAATTCGATTGAAGTCGTTTTTAATGTATTTAAAGATGTCGATCTGAAGATATACAAAAAAATTCTCGGGGGACTGTAAATGGCAGGACGAAACTGTTTTGAGATGCTCGGCGTCGAATTTGATCCGCCCGACAACATTCGCAAAATCAAAGCCGCCTTCGAGCAGTGGCAGAAAAGGCTTACGGACGAGCAAAACACTACCGTCGACGGCTTGCGGCTTGCGCAAATTCGCGATGAACTGGCGATGAGCGATTACATCATGACAGTCATCGACAATCCGAAAGTGCGCGCGCATGAGGCGGAAGAATTGAAGCGTCAACGCGTGGAGCAACTTCGGCTCTACATCGATCTGTTGCGCGGCGACACCGCCGGCACTTTGATCGTCACGCAATCGCAAATGAAACGCGTGCGCGAAAAACTCCGGTTGAGCATGTTGACAATCGAGGCGACGTATCGGGAGCAGGGCTATGAAATCAAACGCGCAAAGACGAAAAACTCAATCGTCACCGCGCTCAACAAATTCTTCATGTCCGATGACGTGATGAACGAGCTCGCCAAGAATTTTGCCGACTTCAATACCGTTCCGGATCCGCGAAATTATCCATGGGCGGCAAGTGTCAGGAACTTGTATGATCTCGCTTTTCGCATCGAAAAAACCGAGCCTTCTGCGGATTCTTATCGCAAACTTTCGTCCCGGCAACTGTCAGATATTTTCAAGCGCGAAGCGCAAAAAGTTGCCTCGCCCGTTCCGGTGTGGCATTCAATCAAGGCATTGCTGAACCTCGCGCAAATGCAAATTTTCAATTCCGACGATAACCGCTTCCGTTACGATCATTCGATCCAAATCGAAGTTCTGTCGAAATTCTTTGCGGGGCTGAAGGCGGCACCCGACATTTTCAAACGTGATCCTTATTTTGCCGACAACTGCATCAATCGCATTCAAAACACGTTCCCGCACTTTTTGACTTACGAGTTGTCTTCCGCGCTTTACAACAAGGCGGCGGGATTGTTGAACGAGCCTTACGAGTCCGCGACCAATCCGCATGAGACGATGTTCGGCATTTTTTGCGGCAACTGCTCTACGCATTCGCAATTCCGAACGCGCGAAGCGGCAGAGAGTTCCGTCTGTCCGACATGCGGTCAACCTTTCTTCATCAATTGCCCGAAATGCAATAAAAAACTGCCGTCGAGCGCGGAGAGATGCCCGGCGTGCGGCGCATCGATCGAAGACTTGAAACATCTGCCGCAAAGACTCGCCGAAATGAACGAGTACATCACGGCAATCGAAAACGAATACCGCGCGGCGATCGAAAACGCGCGCAAAGTCGACGAGAACGCAAAATTTCTGATGAAGACGTTGACGAAAATGCTCGCCGATGCCAAAGTGCTCAAGCCGGACGATCCGACAATCAAACGCCTTGAAACGCGCTTCAACAATCTCACGCTGATGAATACGAAACTCGAGCAGTTGGCTTGGGCGAAAGCAAAATTGCCTTCACTGTCGACGGCTCCCGACAAAGCCGTCCGCGACTGCATGGAAATTCTCGAAGTGCCTTCGCTGAAAAATTATCGCCCCGCGCTCGAAAGGCTTCGCATGATCCGTCCGAAGAAACCGCTTGCGATCACGGCGTCTTTTATGAAAGTCACGCCCGCCAAAAATTCTTCCGGTTCAATCGCCGAAAAAATTTCCATTAACGGCAAATTCACCGCGCAACCCGCGCCGCTCAACTGTCAGATTTTTTGGCAACCCGATACCGATCTCGGCGTGCATTATCAACTGTTGCGAAAAACCGGCAGTCCGCCCGTCAACAACAAAGACGGCAAAGTTCTCGCCGATAAAACCACAAAACTCGAATACGAAGACAAAAATCTCAAGGCGGGAGTTCTGTACGGTTACAGCGTTTTTGCATGCCGTGCCGGAGCGGTATCGGCTCCCGCATCTTGTCAAGTCGTTTTTTATGACGGGCTCGACGAGAATTGTTTTTCGTCATCGACGGACGACGGCTTTTGCCGATTCAATTGGGCGTTGCCGTCGGATGTTTGCTTGGGCGTGAAGATCACGCGCGTCGACAACGAGGGCAACTCCGTCGTGATTGCCGATTGCGTGCAGGCTCCGTTCGTCGATCGCGCCGTCAAAAATCGCAAGCAGTATCATTACCATCTGCAATGCGTTTATCTTGACGCCGCCGATCCCGAGCATTTTCGCGAGCGGACTTTCGATCGCGAGAAGTTTTTTATGGGCGAGCGAGCTCTGATGAGCGGTTTTGATATCAAAAAGAAAGATGACGAAGACTCGGAGAAGCCGAATGACGATTACAAGTACAGCGCGGCATTGGTCGTTTCGCTGAAGCCGGAAATGCCGCCGTCGATGTTGCAAAATCTCTCGCATTCGCTCAACGGAGCGCACATTACATTCAATTGGCAGGCGGAAGAAGAATTTGATGTTCTCTTTTACGATGTCAACGAATTCAAAGACGGCAAGAAGATGTCGGATTTGCCGATCGGAAAATTGATCGAGCGCAAAAAACTCGACTCGCTCCTTGACACGTCCGAAGTGCTCGCGCGTGCCGACAGTCGAGACAATTCATGTGAGTTTGCAATGCCGGACGACATCAGTCATATCGCCGTCATTTGCGCAAATCAATCGAAGGCGTTGATCACGGCGGTTGAAACGGCGGCGAGCGTCGAGCCGTGCGAGATCGATCGCGACAAGTCGATAATCCTCGACGGCAAATTGAAAATATATCTCCGCCCTCTGCCGCTGAATCTCACGCGAATTTATTACTCGTTCAACACAAAATCCTCGCCGCGCGGATTGTACTCGGCAATCGGCGATGCCAAGCAAAATCGCATGCGCTCGATCACGCGCGAGAAATATCTGCAGGACAAATTCATTCTCGTGCCGTCGATGCCGCCGGAAGAAATTTACATCACCGTTATCGGCGAGTTCAAACTGCTCGGAGGAACGATCGTCTACTCGAACCCTTCGCGGCTGATGCTCAACAATCGCCCGAAGGCGGTGATCAATTATTGGCTTGAATGGGGAATGAGCAGTCGGCTTTTCAAAAAGCAACCGAAGGCGAAGAATTGCAAGCTGATCATCGAGTCGAATGCGGATTACACACCGACTTTGTATCTCGCGTACAGTCGCGACGGCGGACTGAATATCGAGCCCGGGAGTGCGTCGACAATCACTCTTCACACGATCAAGGGCTACGATGACGGTTTGCCGGACGGGCGGTTGGAATTTTATCTCCCCGACTCGACGTGGGATAATGTCTCGACCGGAACGATTGTCAAACTCCTGCCCGTCAAACGCGACGAAAAATATTTCGACGTGCTTCCCGCCAAACCCGAGACGCTCAAAGTGCCGAATAAATAATGCGTAATGCGTAATGCGTAATGCGTAATTGGGGTTCGGGAGTGACGGTTTTTAATTATGAATTACGAA
>CALGGX010000104.1 GCA_937916025.1 uncultured Selenomonadales bacterium | reverse complement strand
CAAGTCAGGCAATGCATCTTCAGCCCGGCGACGTCATTCAAGTTTCGTATTACAAAGCGATAGAGAAAATGCCGTTCCGTATCATTTCGATAAAGGAAGAAGGCAACGGAACTTTTTCGATCGAAGGCAGAGAGTATAATGAGGGAATTTACAGCGATGCGCCCGGCGCGAATATTCACGCGGGGCAATATACTTCCGCGCCTCCCGTCAATACTTATGAAAATACGTCCGAGGCATTGAATTATGCTGCGGACGAAGATATAGACGCGCTTTTTGAAGATGTAATTTGAGAGGTGAATCAAAAGTGTCCGCATCTTCGTCAGAAACAAAAAACATCAAAATCGAGCAAATCAAGCGATTTAAAGTCGATTATGATCGTTATCTTAACAAAAACTTTATCAAAAAAGCAGAAATGACGCCGTTGAAAGCAAGATTAAGCGAAGAAGGCGGACTCGATTATGTATTCTCCGATGGTACGCTCGCGTTTTCGATCCCGCGTACCACATATGAGATTGTAGAAGGAGGTTGAAAAATCATGGACGAGTATGAAATACTGTCGAAAACGATAGCAACGGTAGGTTTTCCGATCATGTGTTGCATATGGATGGCAACGATCGGACGGCGTTCTATTGATAAACTCGCCGAATCAAACAATAATCTTGCGGAGGCAATCAAAACATTCGGCGAAGCGGCAGGCAAACATTCTTCGTTGCTCGAGCGCATCGAGACAAAGATAGATCGCGTCGAAGACAAACTCGAGCATCATGCAGAGCTGTTCGTCGAATTTAAGGCAAAGGCAGAACACAATCCAAAAGGAGAGATGAACAAATGATCGAAGTAGGATCGACGATTAAATTCAACGGTGCGGTGTCAAGCATAGGCACGGCAGCATATACGGCAGGTATCAGCGAATTTTTCATAGACGGGCAGTGGCGAAGGTTCATCGAGCCGAAGCAAATCAGTGTGGCAACGGCGGATTATGACAATCATCTTACGGCATCGGAGTTGGCGTTCCTTTCTTCATCACTCGAAAGACTGATGCGCAATACGACATTCGACGAACACGAAAAAGAAGTTGCCGATTCGATTCTCAAGAAACTGAAAAGCTGAAAAAAGCTCGGTAAAAGTCGGCGATTGAAAAAACGCAATCGTCATGCGGAAAATGTTTTAAGTTGCCGGTAACGAGAGGCGCATTACAAAATTTAGCAGTTTCGTAGAACGGACGATCATCGTCGTCGGGAAAATCGATATCGATTATGACGGAAGGTATCACAGAAAAGCCGTCGTGCTCGATAATGTCAATCAAGGCGTCAACCTGCCACGACGCGAAACGGAATTTGGGGCGACGCAAAACTTCTTTGTATTCATCGAGAATTCGGAAGTCGTAACAAAGTTGAATGTTGCCGACAATAACCTGACCGAGCAGAAATGCCGCTTTGCCGGACGGAGTCCATAATGCCGATACCAAAACATTTGTATCAAAAACGGCGATCATGATTGTATCCTTCGCGCGGCACGGACTGATTGAATTTCGGCGTCGATCTCGTCAGAAGTCATAAAACCATGGTCGGCGGCTGTGCGGCGCATTTCGTTAAATGCAATCATGGCTTTTGCCTGTCGAACGGCACGCATTGTAATATCAAAATCATCATCGGTGACAGCGAGAATTAATGCAGTCGGCTTGCCGTTGTTTGTAATTACCGCTTCGCCTCTTTGTTTGATTTTGTCGAAGATATTTTTTGTGTCGGTGCGTAAATCGCGGACGGAATAAAAATTCAAAAATTACACCTTCTTTTTTATGTCAAATTGTATATACGAAAAAGATTGCTGTCAAGGGTATAATCGGAAACTTCGTTTTTACGGAGTTTCTTTTTTTTTACGCATTTTTGGTAAAATGAAGGCGGAGGTGTTTTTTATGATAGGACTGCGTCGACATTCGCATTATTCCAAACGCGACGCGATAGCAAAGGTGCCGGAGATAGTAAATAGGACGGCGGAGCTCGGGCAAAAGGCTTGGGCATTGACGGATCACGGAACAACGTCGGGCTTGCCGGAGGCTTACACGGCGACGATGAAATACAATGCAGAGAACGGCACGGAAATAAAATTCATCTTCGGCGTGG
>CALGGX010000103.1 GCA_937916025.1 uncultured Selenomonadales bacterium | reverse complement strand
GAGGGGCAGGTCGTTTGCCTTGGCCCGAAGCTCGTCCTTTGTCATTCCATCGCCTCCCCCGGATGTGCCTGTATATGAGAAAAGACGGTCTCGCGCCATACGAAACCGTCTTATCCCTTCTTGATCTCTGTTATTCGCCGAAGTTGCCGGACACCAGCTCGCAGAGGGCGTCCACGGCCTCCTTCTCGTCCGAGCCGTCGGCGAGCAGCGTGATCTCCGTGCCCTTGCCGATGCCGAGCGACATCAGCGCAATCAAAAGCGCATCCGTGCCGTTGGCGCAAGTGACGCAATGTTTGACGCCGACGTATGCCGCCAATTTTTCTTCCAATTCCTGTACTTCCGGACCGAGAATGAATTTGCCGTGTGCAAGGACTTTGGCAATTCGACTGTCGAGATCGGTTTTGATCATCGATTGCTGTTTTGCCAAATCCACAAATGGAATCATCAGCATTTCTCCTCTCCATATTTTAATTTATATATTTCAAAACGCTCGCGAAGTTTTTGCTCGAGCTCCGCCTTCATTCGCATGTGCGGCTCGCCAATCGGCGCGTTCGGAAAATCATTCGACGGATGTTTCAAGTGATACTCGAAATTCGCCATCATCTCGATCTCCAACTCGTAGTGCCGCGCGGCGAAGTCTTCAAGGGTATCATCGCCGAAGACGGGCGTACGTTTGATCGCAACGATCTCGCCCGCGTCGACGGCGGCATCAATGAAGTGCAGACTGTTGCCGATCGGATCGCCGTTGAAAATCGCCCATTTGAATGCGTCAAGCCCGCGACTGCTCGGAATGACGCCGGGATGCGCGTTCAAAATTCGCTTGCCTTCAATGCACTCGGCTGACAAAATTCCCGCGCCCAAGATCAGATAAATGTCGTCGCCGGACGGAATGTCGAAGTCGTGCTCGCATTTGACGTAACGGCAATCGAATTGCGCCGCAAGCTCGAGAGTATTCATGCCGTGCGATTGATCGGGGCGGTGCTCGAAAATCACATTGCGTTTTTTGCGCCGAACGAACGGCAATCCGTAAAACGTAAATTCGGCGGCGGGATATTTTTCGACGAGTTTTTTGAAGACCTGCTCCGTCTTGAGATGATTGGTTTGATAGGTGATTAATCCGAGCTTTTTCATGCCGCGCACTCTCCTTCCATTGAGAAAATGATCAATTTTTGAAGAGTGCAATTGCCGTAATCTTTTTGGTCAACGCGCGAGCTCAGATCGCGTGTTTGTCGACGCCCCCCCTATGTCTCTCAAATCGAGATGAGTGCCGCAACGATCGCAATCGAGTCGGGGATTGCCGCATTTTTCGATCGTATCGCCGCACGCACACATGTAACTTTCAATCCGCGCGGGGTTGCCGTAAACGACGGCATAATCCGGAACGTCATGCGTGACGACGGCTCCCGCGCCGATGAATGCATGTTTGCCGATCTTCACGCCGCAAACAATCGTCGCGTTCGCTCCGATGCTCGCGCCGCGTCCGATGCGAGTCTCGATATAATCCGCCGAAGTGTTGCGGGGATATTCGCAACGCGGCGTCCGCACGTTGGTGAAAACCATGCTCGGCCCGCAGAAAACGTAATCCTCGAGAATAACGCCTTCGTAAACGCTGACGTTGTTCTGAATTTTGACTTTGTTGCCGATCTTGACGCCGTCGGCGACGAAAACATTCTGTCCGATGTTGCAACCTTCGCCGATCTCGGCTCCCTTCGACACATGGCAGAAATGCCAAATTCGAGTTCCCTTGCCGATTTTCGCGCCGTCGTCAATCACGGCTGTTTCGTGCGAGAAATATTCGCTGCTTATCTCAATCACGTCCTCTCAATCAAACAAACCGACAAAATCCGTCGTACTGCAGTCTTCGAGAGGCAATTGAACCGGTCTGCCTTCGGCGGAGGATTTATAGATCGCCAACACGAGTTCCAATGCGTCTTTACCGGCTTGCGCATTGACGTACGGCTCGCGATCGTCGCGCATTGCTTCGATCATGTCTTTGAACAATGCCGAATGACCGGTTGCGGCAACTTCGATCGTCGGATCAAATTCGTCGGCGAAATTCCAAACTTCGATGCTGTTCATGGATTTGCCGCCGAGCTTGACCGTGCCGTTCTCGCCGAAAATATAGAGCGTCTCTTCGAGATTGCGCGGAAAAACATTCGTCGTTCCTTCAATCGTGGCGAGCGTGCCG
>CALGGX010000102.1 GCA_937916025.1 uncultured Selenomonadales bacterium | reverse complement strand
GGCACCATGCCGTACGCGATAATCGAGCCGTTCTTGGTGATTGCAATGTCTGAAGTTCCCGCGCCGATATCGACCAGTACGAGATTGAGATGCCGCATCGACGGCAGGATCAGCACGTTGATTGCCGCAATCGGCTCGAGCGTCAACGCGCGCATCTCCAATCCTACATGTTCGAGCGCGGATTGGATCGAGTCGATGACCTGACGCGGCAGGAAAGTTGCAATGACCGTGGCGGTTGCGAACTTGCCGCGCTGCCCGACCAGCGATTTCAAGCGGACGCCGTCGAGCTCGTATTTGATCGTCGAAAAGCCCACGCAATAATACGATTCCACATTCAGCGAATGCAAAGAGGCGAGATTAGCCTGCGCGTTTTGCACGGCGGCGAATTCCAAACTCCGCTCCTCGTCTTCCGTGATGGCACCGTCCGACTCGAAAGACGATTGCGCCGTGACGGTATAGAGTTCGCGTCCGGCGGCGGCGACCGCCGCGCTTTGCAATTTGCCGACCTGCTTCTCGAGCGCGACGGTGACGTCTTTTATTATTGCCGCGACCTTGGGCACGTCATGAATTTGCCCGTCGAGCATCGCGCGCGTTTTATGTTCCTGCCGATTTGTGGCAATTATCGTCAAGGTTCCGTCGTCCTCCTTGACGGCAACAATTCCGATCACGGATCGGGTTCCGATGTCGAGCGCATAAATCTTCTCCCGATCGGAATAATCATTCGCGGGCGTCTCGACAATTTTCGTCCGCGGCGATCTTCTTGCGGTTTTTTTGACGGTTTCTGAAGATGATTTGCGCCGCCGAACTGTTTTCTTTTCCGGTTCTTCGACGGTTGAAATTTTTTTTGGCATGCAATTCGCCTCGCTCTGAAAAGGTTATTGCGTTTATTTCGCGAATTAATACCAAAATCCCTTTCAACGATGAAAACAAATTGCATATGGGGAGTGATCGAAATGGAAGTGATCACGGGCGGCGATTTCAAACGGATGGTATCGGGCGCATACAGCGAATTTTTGTTGGAGTATGAAGAAATCAACGCGCTTCGAGCGGCGGCGGGCACGCATACGCTTCGGACGATGGGCGCGGCGGTGATGCCGTTGAAAAACGCCTCTGACGACAGCATCGGCGGTTTGGCGCGGCGCATCGCGACGGCGGCGATCTTCGGCGCGAGAGGAAATTCCGGCGTCGTGTTGGCGCAACTGTTTCGCGGAATTGCGGCGGGGCTGGCGGGCAAGTACGACGCCTCAAGCTCCGAGTTCGGAAAAGCATTTCAGTACGGCATACTCTACGCCCAACGGGTGTTGCCGAGCGATCGGGAGAGTTCCTTCATCCGCTCGGCGAAGGCGGTGGCGAAGGGCGCATACAACGCCGTCCGCGCGGAGAAGCCGATTGTTGAGATTCTCGAGACGGCATTGGCGGCGGGCGAGCGCGCCAAATCCGAATGCGGCGAAGATGCGGGCGCATTGATCATGTGTTGTTTTTTGAAGGGTTGCCTTCGCGGTTTGGACGGCAATTTTGTTTCGCCTGCAGTGACATTGTCTCTCGGTCGGGTGCCGCGCCCGTCGATCGACGAAGTCAAGCCGTATTGCATCCGATTGAAGATCAAAAATCCGAAGGCGAGCGTGCCGGAGCTCAAACGGCAGATGCATGATTTGAGCAGTTTTTCAATCGTCGAGCTGTCGTCGGGCGTGATCGAAGTGCACTTGCATACGAATTGCGTCGGGCGAGTGCTCGAGCAGGTACTCGGCTGGGGCTCGCTGAAAGAAGTCAAGATCATCAACATGAGCGAATCGCATGTGCTGGCTTCGGATGCGCTGATGAAAGTGGCGGCGTTGGCGGTGGCGGCGGATCGTGATGAAGCGCGGCGGTTGCAAGAGGCGGGCGCGGCGGTGATCGTCACGGGCTCGGCAACCGAATCGCCGTCGGTCGGAGAAATTGTCGGCGCGGCGCATTCCGATCTTGCAACTTTTTACGTGCTGTATGCGTCGAGTCCGGAGTATCATCTCGTCTTCAAACAGGCAAAGCGATTGCTCGGCGGGCGCGTCGAGTTGGTTTTGTGCAATTCGACGGACGAAGTGATCGACGCCATGAAGAAATGAATGATCGGCAAAAAAAAAAGAATCCGCGCGGATGATACGCGGATTTTTTTGATCGAATTGCGATGACTTTATTTTTTCCGTAAAACGACGCATACTTCCGTTTCCCGACAAATTTTTTCATCGACGAGTGCTTGAGCGCATGCATAGAGCTCGGGGCAAGATCCGCCGACAAGAAACACGATCCCGAGACTCATCGACGGCTCGAGGTTCGGCACGACGAAAATCGCTCAACCTTCCGTTTTTTTTTATGCGATTTGATAGTATTGTAAATCCCCCCCCAGTGCGTTTGTCAAGCAAAAAAAAATCCCCGAGAGTTTCCTCGAGGATCGATTTTTTTCAGTCGTTCTTTTTTATATAAGTCGTTCTTACGCATCAATTATGCGTCAATCGATTGTTTTTACTTCTGTTGCTTCTTCCGATCGGCAATCGCGAGCGTCTGCTCGAATTTCTCAATGCCGTCGAGGCTCGTGAGCACATCCGCATCGGAGTTGAACGTCAGTTTGCCGAGTGCGCTGTCAGAATCTGCTTCGCTCATCAGTGCATCGACATCATTGCCTGACGTATCCGCAATCGTCTCGTCCTCGGTGAACCAGTAATCCTCTGCCGACGCCGTCAGT
>CALGGX010000101.1 GCA_937916025.1 uncultured Selenomonadales bacterium | reverse complement strand
AATGTTGATCTACTCTCGGATTAAACGGACGGAGGCAATGATGCGTTTCGGAATGATGTCGATGATTGCGGGCGCGGCGGCGAATTTGATCGATCGCTTCCAAAACGGACTCGTCGTAGATTATCTCGACTTCAGAATCTGGCCGGTATTCAACATTGCCGATATTGCCATCGTGATCGGAACCTGTTTCATGATTTACTCGTTGACGTTCAAACTCGGCGAGACAAAATCCGCTCATGAATGATTTGTATCGAAAAATGATCGCCCTCTGCGGCGTCATTTTTTTTTTGCGTTTGACATGCCGCTTGTGTTATAATGACAGAAATATTTTCCGGGAGGAATGCGGATGCAATTGCGGGGAACTCTGATGCTGTTGGCGGCGTCGTTCTTATGGGGCACGACGTTCGTCGCGCAGATGAGCGGCATGGAAGAGCTCGAACCTTTCTCGTATGCTTCCGCGCGATATCTCTTGGGCTTTGCGTCTTTGCTCGCCGTATGGTTCGGTCAACGCAAGGAACGTCGGCAACAACAACGACGCGGTCAATATCGAAGCGGCTTCGCCGTCGGATTGATTTCCGGACTGATCATGTTCATCGCGAGCTCGCTTCAGCAAGTATCGATGCTCTACACCACGGCAGGAAAAGCCGCATTCATCACCTGCCTGTATATCGTCTTCGTGCCTCTCGGAGCGGCATTGCTCGGCAAAATCATTCGCCGCGAGAATTGGATCGGCGCATTCACGGCGTTGTTCGGATTGTACATGCTCGCCGTCGGCGAAGAATTTTCATTGCAGAAGGGCGATTTAATCCTCTTCATCAGCTCATTCTTCTGGACGGCGCAAATTCTCTTCATCGATCGTTTTGCGTCGAAAGTCGACGTGATTGAGCTGTCGACGGCGCAACTTTTTGTCTGCTTTACGTTGAGCACGCTCGTGATGCTCGGCTTTGAAGAGCCGACACTCGGCGCAATGTCGGACGCGTGGTTTTCGATTTTTTACGGCGGCGTGATGTCGGCGGGCGTGGCATTTACGTTGCAAATTTACGGACAGAAATACGCCGAGCCTTCGGCAGCGGCAATTTTGATGAGTTTTGAAGCGGTGTTCGGCGCGCTGTCGGGTTGGGAGATCCTCGGCGAAGTGATGAGCTCGCGCGAGATTTACGGTTGCCTGCTGATGCTCGCCGGAATGATTGTCACACAACTGAAATTGACGCGCGCGCGTTGACAGATATTGACAGGAATATCGACGGTTTTGTCGAAAATAATCTTGATACTGAAATGAGAGAGGGTCACACCATGGCGGATAGAGATGCGGCGATTAAACAGGCATTGGAAGAGCTGCGCAACAAAGAAAATCGGCGGAGCACCATGGCGGAAGACAGTTCGTCGATCAAGGGAGCAATCGTCACGATTAAAGTGTTCGGCGTGGGCGGCGGCGGCAATTCCGCGCTCGAGCGAATGGCTGAAGGCGATTTCCCCGATATTGATCTGGTCGCCGTCAATACCGATGCCAATGCGTTGCAACATGCAAATGTCGGTTCGATCAAAACAATGCAGATCGGCGACTCTTTGACGAAAGGGCGCGGCACCGGCGGCAATGTCATGGTGGGCGAGGAGGCGGCGAAAAACGATGCGGATCGATTAAAGAGCATGATGCTCGGCGCGGACATGATCTTCATTACGGCGGGCATGGGCGGCGGCGTCGGCACGGGCGCGGCTCCGATCATTGCAAAGCTCGCCAAGGAGCAGGGCATGTTGACCGTCGGCGTCGTGACGATTCCGTTCTCTTTCGAGGGCGCGCGAAAAAAACGCATTGCCGATCAAGGCATCATCAAAATGCAATCATATATGGACGCGTTGATCACCGTCAAAAACGATAATCTGCTGAAACTGCAGGACAATCGAAAATTATCCGTTGTCGATGCGTTTCACGCGGCGGATTCGGTTTTGCAACAGTCGATTAAATGCATGGCGGAAATGATCCTGTCGACGGGTGTGATCAATGTCGACTTCGCTGACGTTACGACGATCTTCAGACAGAGTGAGTCGAGCGATGCGATCCTCGGAATCGGCGTGAGTGAAGTGAGCGCGCTGAAGGCGGTGCAACAGGCATTGCAGACGCCGTTGATTGACAGATCGTTGAAAGGCGCGCGCGGCGTCATTTTGAATATCACGGGCGATGAGAGCCTGCCGATGTATGATGTCGACGAAGCGGCAAAATACATCTTCAGTCAAACGGCGGAAGACGTCAACATAATCCTCGGCACGGTGATTGATCCGAAGATGAAAGGCAAAGTGCAGGCGACGATCATTGCGACGGATTTTGCCAACAGCCTTTCGTTGAAAGTTCCGACGATCGAAGTTCCGAAAAGTCAAGCGGCAGTTTCGAGCGGCTTTAATCTCGATGCGCCGAAATTTCAGCCGCCTCCGAAGCCGAAAGAAGAAAAAAACGGACCGGGCGGATTTCCGATACCTTCGTTTTCGATGTTCAAACTGCCGGATGATAAGGGGAAAAAATGACTGCATCATTGAATGAAAAGTTCCTTCGGACAAAAATTTTATTGGGCGCGGAGGCAATCGATCACTTGAAAAATTCTTCCGTTGCGGTATTCGGATTGGGCGGCGTCGGCTCGTTCGCGACGGAAGCCCTTTCGCGCTCCGGTGTCGGACATTTGACTTTGATCGATCACGATGTTGTCGACGTGACGAACATCAACCGGCAATTGCATGCCACGACGAAGACGATCGGGCAATCGAAAGCGGCATTGATGAAGGCGCGCGTGCTCGACATAAATCCCGATGCCGAAGTTCGGGCGATTGACGAGTTTTTTCCGGCAACGGGCAATACCGATCGATTTTTTGTCGAAAAATACGATTGCGCGGTTGATGCGATTGATTCCGTCGACAGTAAAGTCGAGCTGATTGTCGAATGCGCGCGGCGCGAGATTCCGATCTTCAGCAGTATGGGCGCGGGTTGCAAACTCGATCCGACAAAATTCCGCGCGGCGGATATTTTCGAGACGACGGTCGATCCGCTCGCGCGCGTCATGCGCAAACGGCTGAAGGAACGCGGAATTCAAAAACTCCGCGTCGTGTATTCGACCGAAACGCCGCGCCCGCTTTCCGACGAAAAAATTATCGGAAGCGTGGCATTCGTGCCGTCGGTGGCGGGCTTGATTCTCGCCGGAGAAGTCATTAAGTTTTTGGTGAGTGATTTGCAATGAAAATTTCTGTGCTCGGTTGCGGCAGATGGGGCAGTTTCCTCGCGTGGTACGGCGATAAGATCGGACATGAAGTTACACTCTGGGGGCGGCAATCTTCTCATCACATGCGAGCATTGCTTCAAACGCGCCGCAACGATTATCTTGAAATGCCGCCGAGCGTTCGCCTGACACAAAATATTGACGACGCGCTTGACGCGAATGTGATCATCATTTCAATCGGAGCTCAACAATTGCGCTCCTTTTTGAATGAGCTCCGCGCGGAAGGCGTCCGCGACAAAAAATTCGTATTGTGCATGAAAGGGCTCGAGAGCGACACGGGTAAACGGCTGTCGACGGTTTTCAATGAAGTGCTCGGCGACAGCAATCAAGTTGCGGTGTGGGTCGGTCCCGGGCATGTGCAGGATTTTGTGCGCGGCGTTCCGAACTGCATGATCATTGCGTCGACGAACGAGACATTGACGCGAGAACTTGTCGACATGTTTAAAGGATCGTTGATTCGATTTTATTACGGACGCGATCTGATCGGCACGGAAATCGGCGCGGCGGCGAAGAATGTGATCGGCTTGGCGGCAGGCATGCTCGACGGACTTGAGTGTTCGAGTCTGAAGGGCGCGTTGATGGCGCGCGGTACGAGTGAATTATCGAGACTGGTCGAAGCACTCGGCGGCGAACGCATGACTGTTTACGGTTTGTCACATCTCGGCGATTACGAGGCGACGCTGTTCTCGCCGCACAGCAACAATCGACGGTTCGGCGAGGATTTCGTCCGACATCAGCCGTTCGAGAAATTGGCAGAAGGCGTC
>CALGGX010000100.1 GCA_937916025.1 uncultured Selenomonadales bacterium | reverse complement strand
GATGCATCGGATCATTTCCGGTTATCAAAGTCGCGAGGTGACGACGACGAAGGCAAATCTCTCGGCGGGCTCGCTCGAGAAGCAGACGACTCAAATCGAGCACACTTACACCGAAACTTACACGGTGGAGTATTTGCCGGACGGCATTTGGAATAACATCCGAAGCATTTTCGGAAAGAAATTTTACAAGACCGAGGAGCGGACGCGGACGGAATATCAGACGGTCGATCTCGGAACGAACTTTACGGAGTTCATTGACACGCTGATGCCGCAAGTAAAATCGTATGCGGCGGCGGCGGCGACGGCGAGTCTCAATCAATTGCGCGATACGTATTTTGCGGAGCGCGAGGCGTTTGCTCGGAATGCGCTCGGCGAGATCAAAAACCTCCGCGCGGAGCTCCTCAAGCTCAAAAGTTAAGCCATGCAGATCATTTTGAAGTTGACTTCGGCATGCAATCTGAACTGTTCGTATTGCATTGAAGGCGATCGACCGTCCGAGCGCATGCCCGAAGATATTTTTTTCAAGTCGGTTGACGACCTGCCGTCTCTGCTCGAGCACGTGCAATCGAAAGACGCGGAGTTTTTGTTTCACGGCGGCGAGCCCATGCTGTACGGGCGCGAGTCACTCCGACGGCTGATCGGTTACGCCCGACAACGGCTGAGCGATTTCAATGTGAAGTTCCTGATGCAAACCAACGGCACGCTGATCGACGACGATTGGATCGAATTTTTGAAGGCGGAGGATATTCATATCGGCATTTCGATCGACGGTTATCCCGAAATTCATGATCGCTTCCGCCGAACCAAAGACGATCGTCCGACCGCCGAGCTCATTATCGGCAACATGAAGAAGCTCCGCGCGGCGGGATTGAATTTCGGCACGCTGATGGTGATAAACTCCGCCGTCGATGCCGATCGCCTTTTCGACTTCATTCGAGCAAACGATCTTCAGCCGAAGATACATCCGGTGATTGCTTGCGGGCGCGCCGTCGGACGCGAAAACTTTTTCGGAACTTACGTCGACATCATGAAACGACTGTTGGAGAGATCGCTCGAGGCCGAATCGCCCGGGATCATTCAGCCGCTCGACGAGATCATTGACGCGATCCTCGGCTTTGCTCCGATCAAAGAGTGCTCGTTCAACGGCAGTTGCGGACGAAATTTCATCTGCATTTATCCGGACGGCGTGACGGGTTTCTGCGGGCGGGACAATTCTTCGCGGCATTTGACGTACGGCAGTTTGCGGGATCATTCGTTGCTCGAGCTGTATCTCTCCGCCAACGCCGAGCGCATTCGAGCCCGACAACAATATCTCGCCGCTCGCGATTGCAAAGGCTGTCGCGATTGGGAGTTGTGTCATGGCGGCTGTTCTTTCGAGGCGGTCAACGCTTTCGGAACGCTCGAAGCAAAATACTCCGATTGCTCCGCGCGGAAGGAATTTATGACGTGGCTTCGGACGGACGGCTTGCAACTGCTGAAGGCGCGGCTCATTCGCGAGAAACGTAAATTGCGTCGCTCACTCGCAATCAAAAAGCAATTGCGCTCCGAAATGGAGGATTTGCTTCATGATTGACATTCTGTTTTTGAATTTGCATCGACGCTATTTCAATTACGAACCGACGCATGGCGGCTTCCTCGGCATTTACCTGCTCGCCGCTTTCGTTCGTCAAGAGGGCTTCGAGGCGAAAAGTTTTTCCGGCACTCTCGAGCGCGGTTTGAAAATCATCGACAGCCTCTGCTCCGCGCGGAGTGTGTCAATGATCGGCTTGTATTGCGATTACGAAAACGTCACGGAAAATATTTTTTTGAGCGAATACGTCAAGAGTCGGTATCGATTGCCGGTGATCGTCGGCGGACCTCAAGCAACGGCTCTCGACAAAAATTTTTTCGATCGATCGAATTGCGATGCGGTCGTCCGTTACGAAGGCGAGCTCACCGTGCTCGAGTTGATGAATTGCTTCCTCGAAGGGGTCGGCTCGCTCGGAGAGCTCGACGGCATTGCTTATCCTCTCGACGGCGAGATCAAAATCAATCGCGAGCGTCCGTTGATCAAAAATCTCGACGCGCTCCCGTTTGTCGACGAGGACTGTTATATCGATCCGACGCATTTTTATCGGGGCTTGAGTTTGATGACGGGGCGCGGCTGCCCTTTTCGATGCGCGTTCTGTCATGAAGGCGCGCATACCCGCTCCGTCCGCTTCCGATCGATTGAGAATGTGCTCGCCGAGGTTGATGCATATATCGCCGCGCGGCAATCGGACGACGAGTTTTACATCTTCTTCACCGACGACACGTTGACGCTCGATGTCGACAGGCTCCGGCGACTGTGCTCGGGCATGAAAGAGCGTCGTGCTCGGGCGCGATTCAAATGGTTTTGCGAGGGGCATGTTCATTCGCTGTATCGACACCCCGAGATGATCGAATACTTGGCGGCGGGCGGCTGTCATCGATTGCAACTGGGGATCGAGTCCGGCACGCCCGAAGTACTTCGAGCTTACGGCAAGCAATCGACGCCCGAGGAGATCATTGAAGTCGTCGGGCGTTGTCGGGACGTCGGCATCGAGCAAATTTACAGCAACATAATTTTATGCGGCGCGCATTTCGATCGAGCGGTGTTTGAAAACGACAAGCAATTTGCGTTGAGGCTCCTCGAAGAAGGGCGCGGTACGGTCGAGCTCGGCATCGTAACGTATTGGCCGCTCGCCGAGACTCCGATGACGCGTCGTCCGAAGGAGTTCGGATTGAAGATCATCGACGCGGAGTTTCTGACGTCGGTCGGCGACTTCCCGCAAGTCGAAACGGCGCAACTCGATCGAGCGGAGATCGTGCGGCTCCACAACGAGATCGAGCACGCGATCGACGAAAAGATGACGGCAATGCTCGAGACTTGGCAGGTTCCGAGCGATCGGATATTGCGTTGGCTTGAGCCAGCAAACAATTACAGTCGGGGCGCGTGGATGAGGAAATTGCGTCAATTGCCGACGGTGCACTCGTATCATGAACTGCTGAAACTCGGCGAAGGGCTCGCGTCGAAAGACGTTGCGGACTTGTCGAAGGCGCATCCCATGCGGACGGTGCCGCTGTATCGATACATGAATGCGATCGACGGGAATACGATTGAAGTATGCGGCGAGCGATTCTTCGGCGTCGAGCGAGAGATCGTACCGTTGACGACCGGCAAGTTGAGCATCGCCGAGATCGCCGCGCGGCTCGATTGTTCGCTTGAAAAAGCAATCGACGTTGCACTCCGCCTCGAGAGGAAGCATTTTGTAATTTTTGCGCCGCATTGAAAGGAGATTGACATGAACGAATTGAAAGATTATCGGAAGATCATAGGAGAGAAAGCGCGCCGCGCGGAGAATATTTTCGACAAATATCCGGAGCAATCGAAAAAATTTAAAGCGCGTTTCGAGGAGATCAACATCGACAAGATCGAGCCCGAGATCATGGTTTACGGCATCTACAACGCCGGCAAGAGCAGCATTTTAAACGAGCTGATTGGCGAGGATCGCGCGTCCGTTGCCGACGTTCCCGAGACCGATTCGATCAACCGCTACGAGTGGAACGGTTATTCGATTGCCGATACGCCCGGAGTGTTTGCTCCGAAGAAGCATGAAGAAGTGACGCAAGCTCATCTTCGCAAGGCGGATATCGTAATGTTTGTGATGAGCACGACGGGCTCGAACGAGAAGCTCGAGAACTACACTCGAATGAAGGCGATCGCCGATGCCGGCAAAAAGATCATCATCGTGCTCAACGACAAAGACGGTTACATGGGCGCAAATGAAGAGGCATTGCGCCGGATCAAACAGAAAGTCGTCGTCAACATGAACCAATTGGGGATCGACAACGTTGAAGAGAAATATTGCATCGTGACGGTCAACGCGGCGCGCGCTCGGACGGGTCGGCTCAAAAACAAAGTGAAACTGATCGAAAAGAGCGGTCTCAACGAGCTCAAAAACGTAATCGTCAACGAGCCGAAGCGAACGCCGACATTTGACATTCTGCGGCGGCGGCTCAAGCAATTGGAGCAGGTGCTCGATCAATTTGCGAAGTTGCTCGAAGGGCAACAGGACTCGGATGAAATTCGCAAAATCAATCGCGTGCTCGAAACGTTGAGCCGACAAAAATTGTCACTCCGTCGTCAGATCGGATTGTATATCGATCGGCAAACGGAGCGACTCGCCAATACTCTGCCGCAATTGATTTGGAGTAATCGGACGAGCGAGCGGCTCGACGAGCTCATTTCGCGTGAAGTCTCGCAACTTTACGAGCGAGTGCAATCCGAGATCAGAACTCAGCTTGAAGAAGTCGAGCAGACGATCGAGCTCGAGATCAAAACGCTCGAGGACTTCAAAGCGAACTCGGTTGATACCGGCAGCATTCAGAACATCTTGAAAAAGCTCGAGACTTCGTTGACTCGCCCCGATGAAAGCATCGCGCAATTATCGGGCACGCCGCTCGACCCGAAGGCATTGATGCAAACGGCGTCGTCGCCGGGCGAAGTCTCGACAAAGATCGCGGCGGGTTTGGTTGCAAACGGCGCGGCGGAGATTGCAAAAGAACTCGCCAAGACAGAGCTCGGCAAGGCGATCGCAAAGACGGCAATAGGCAAGACATTGGGCTCGGCGGTCGGTTCCGTGCTTCCGATTGTGGGACCGGTGATCACTATGGTCGGACTGCTGAAAACATTTCTCGGCGACGACGGCGAAGGTGCCCGGCTCGAGGCGCAAGCAGCGCAACGCAACGCTCGGGAGCGGCAGAGGATTGAAGCCGAAATGCAGGCGCGGCAGGAGCTCAATCAGAAATGTCGATACATGGCGGATAATCTCGCCGACGAAATGAAGAATGCGGTGAACAAGAGTCTCGGCAATGCGATCGAAGGTTACGAGCAGACATTCAAAGAAGAGCTCGCGCGGCATGAAAGTGACGAGCACAAGCGCGCGAACGATATCGGCGAATTGCGCGGGATTATTGAGGAGTACGATCATCTTGCGGGCGAGCTCGGAGGGAATTGAAAAATTTCTTGCGCCGCTTGCGAAGCTCGGAGCTGAAACGTTCCTCTTCGCTGAAAATGCAACCGCAATAATTTTGTCGATAGAGTTCGAGCTCGCGACTGATCTCGATGCCGCGATCCCATCCCACGCGGAAGTCTTCGTAGAAAAATCGGCAATCGTATTTTCGAGCAAACGCCTCGCCACTCGATCGGATCACTTCATGATTTTGATGCCGACTGTAGAGAAGCGTGGTCGTGAATGTATCAAAGCCGTGCTCGGAAGCATAACGCGCCGTTTCGCCGAGCCGCCATGCGTAGCACACCCGACACCGCGCATGAAAACCGTCTCGATTGGCGAGCGTATCGTCGTCATTGATCAACGGCATGACTCGCGATAAGAATTCCTTCAGACCGTAATGATTGTCGACGATCAGTTCGATCGAAACTTTTTGCGAGAACTCCCGCGCGGCATTCAATCGACGACGCCACTCTTCATACGGATGAATGTTCGGATTGAAAAAGAAGCCGATCGGCTCGATGCCCTCGGCTCTTAATTTTTCGGTCGGATAACACGAACACGGACCGCAACACATGTGCATCAACAATTTCATTTCCAAAAACTTCCTTTCGATTGCAGGATTATCATCAATCGTGTCGAATGATTTTCAAAAACTATTGATATATGACTTTTGATGAGGAGGCTTGTTATGGACTCGAAAGAATTACGCGCGATGTGTCGTACCGTCCGCGAAGACATCATTACGATGATCCACACCGCCAAGAGCGGACACCCGGGCGGCTCGCTGTCGGCAACCGAGATCATGGTCGGCTTGTACTTCGGCGGCATCATCAAAGTCGATCCGAAAAATCCGGCATGGGAAGAGCGCGATCGTTTCATTCTGTCGAAAGGGCATGTCGCGCCGGTTCTTTACAGCGTACTCGCGCGGAGCGGATTTTTTCCGATCTCGGAACTGTCGACGCTTCGCAAGTTCGGAAGTATTCTGCAAGGGCATCCGCACATGTCGAAAACGCCGGGACTCGATTGCTCTTCCGGTTCTCTCGGGCAGGGACTTTCGATCGCCAACGGCTTGGGGCTCGCCTTCAAAAAGCTCGGAACCGCTCAACGCGTTTACTGCCTTCTCGGCGACGGCGAATTGCAGGAAGGGCAAGTTTGGGAAGCAATGATGTTCGCCGCGCAAAACAAACTCGATAACGTCTGCGCCGTCGTTGACTTTAATCATGTTCAGCTCGACGGCACGATCGAAGAGATCAAAAATCTCGACAATCTGCCCGCGCGTTGGAATGATTTCGGCTGGAATGTGATCGAGCTCGACGGACATGACGTCGATGCGGTCATCGATGCTTTCAATCGCGCCGCGCGGATTAAAGAGCGTCCGACGGTTTTGATTGCGCATACCGTCAAAGGCAAGGGCGTTTCATTCATGGAAAATCAATGCGATTGGCATGGCAACGCGCCGAACGACGAGCAGTTTGCAAAGGCGATCGAAGAGATTAGAGGTGGCGGCGATGATTAAAAAAATTCCGATGCGCGACGGCTACGGCAAGGCATTGCTCGAGCTGATCGAAAAAAATCCGCGCGTGATTGCGCTGGACGCGGACGTTGCGAAATCAACCCGGACAGTCTGGGTGCACGATAAGTTTCCGAACAACTTCATCGACGTCGGCATTTCGGAACAGGATTTGGCGGGAACGGCGGCGGGGCTCGCGCTCGGCGGCATGTTGCCGTTCACTTCGACGTACGGAGTTTTCATGGCGGGGCGCGCGTGGGATCAAATCCGAACGACGATCTGCTACAACAAATTGAATGTGAAGATCGCGGGCGCGCACGCGGGCATTTCTGTCGGACCGGACGGCGCGACGCATCAGGCGTTGGAAGACGTGGCAATCATGCGCGTGTTGCCGAATATGACGGTCGTCGTTCCGTGCGATGCTGAAGAAACTCGAAAAGCGACGTTGGCGATTGCGGCGATTGACGGTCCGTGCTACATTCGCTTCGGTCGAGAGGCGGTGCCGGTCGTTACGGACGAAAATACGCCGTTCGAGCTCGGCAAGGCGCGCATCTGTCGCGAGGGTTCGGACGTGACGATCATTGCCAACGGCGCGATGTTGTATGAGGCAATGGAAGCGGCAAAAG
>CALGGX010000099.1 GCA_937916025.1 uncultured Selenomonadales bacterium | reverse complement strand
CACTCGAAGTGACGAAAATCTACAGCATCGAGGGTAAGCTCGGCAAAAACGGCGGTTTGATCAAAAAACGCCCGTTTCAAAATCCGAACCACGACGCGAGCGCGGCTGCAATGATCGGCGGCGGAACCATTCCGCGCCCCGGGCAGGTGACACTCGCGCATCACGGCGTTTTGTTTTTGGACGAATTTCCGGAGTTTCACAAGTCGGTGCTGGAGGTCTTGCGCGAGCCGCTCGAGGAGCGTCAAGTGACGATCTCGCGCGTGAATGCGACGTTGACGTTTCCTTCGAGCTTCATGATGATTTGCGCAATGAACCCGTGCCCGTGCGGTTGGTACGGAGATCCGAAACATGAATGTCGATGCACGACGCAAGAGATCAGGCGATACACTCGGAAATTGTCGGGACCGTTGCTCGATCGGATTGACATACATATCCGAGTGCCGCGCGTCGATTACAAAGACTTGAGTTCCAAACGCAAGGCGGAGTCTTCGGCGGAGATCAGAGCGCGAGTTTCGACGGCGCGAAACATTCAGCTCGAGCGGCTGTCGAAATATCACTTATTCTGCAACGCGCAAATGAATCACGCGCTGATTGAAAAGTTCTGTCCGTTGACGGATCGCGCGGACGAATTGCTTCGAATGTTTTACGAAAAGAAACATTCATCGGCGCGCTCGTATGATCGGATCAAAAAAGTCGCGCGGACGATTGCGGATTTGGAAGGCTTGGAGACGATCGACAACATACATATCGGCGAAGCGATCAAACTCCGAAACGACTTCGACCTCGAGCTTCTCAATTGACTTCACGACAAACTCAACGGCTCCGATGCGGAGTATTTTTTTTTGCGCATTTATTGACATCAGTTTTCCGGCGTTTTAAAATTCATGTCAAGAAAAAAAAAAAAAACAAACAATGTACTTTGAAACCACGGAAGGAAATGGTAATCATGGCGATGACGGTTCTGAACAACTCGGCAACAATGATCTCGTTGGGCGAGCTGAACAAAAACATCAACAAACTCGGCAAATCGCTGGCGATTGTAGCGAGCGGTCAGAAAATCACCGGCGCAAAAGACGGGGCATCGGAGTATTCGATCAGCGAACAGATGCGCTCGAAAATCCGCGCACTCGAGCAGGACATTGAGAACGTAGAGAACGGTTCGTCGATGCTGAAGACTGCCTTGGGCGGAATTCAAAATGTCGTTGACGAGCTGCGGAACCTGAAAGAGCTGGCGATCGATGCGGCGAATGATTCCAACACGGACGACGATCGGCGCGTCATGCAGAAGGTTGTGAAGCAGACTCTGGCGAGCATCGACGACATTGCCGCGCACACGACGTTCAACTCGAAGAGACTTCTCGACGGGAGTTATGCCGAGCCGCATTGGAAGGAAATTCATTCCGTGCAATACAACGACGAGAGTCCAAATACAGACCTGCCGATGAAAGTGATGACACTCGTCAAAACCGATCGGAAAAATATTTTCGGTCTCGAGAACATTGAGGCTCTGACCGAGTCGGACGTTGTAAACAAAAACGTGAATATAAACGTGACTTGGACGAAAAATGACGTTACAGGGCTTACTTCGTCATTTGAAGCGATGCATGGCGGCGTGACGTTTGCGGACGGAACGCGCGCGGTTGAAACGCGGGATGCCGCGCCGTATTCGAGCCGTCCCGAAAATATTGACTCGCCGTTGAACGATTATCTTGTGCCGAATCGCAATTTTGTACGCGCGAGCGGCGGCGCGCCGTTGGCGGTCAAGCTCGATTTTTCAGGCGCGCGCGTCAACGGCGAGACGTTGGATTTTTCCGGCTTTGTTGCCGAGCAATTGAATGAGCAGGGCTTTTCGATATTCTGCAGTGACTCCGCGCGTTTCGTCAACATAAAATTCACCGACGGCAGCGGCTGCACATGGAACGACGAATTTAACAGATTCAGCGATGATGCGAGCGGCGATATCGAATACACAATCGGCTTGGGCGATTTTCCGGGGGAAGAATACTCCAAAGATCAAAGCGGCTTTGCGAATTATATTTTCGATCAAATTCGCGATTGCGAGGACAGAAAACTTCATCTGGACGGGAGCGAGCCGACTTACAAAGAAAAATATGCCCATCGATTGGGAGTCGGGCTTGATTTCATTGAAGACAATGCCAACAACATTTCATTATCACAACAATTTAATCTCAGAATGGCACGCGACGGAGAAGGCAATGTTTACCTTACGTCATGGCAGCCGTATTCGCATGCGTTGGGCATTTTTGACGACGGACTGCTTCAAGACAAATACATTCAGGCAAAAGACGGCAATTATTACGGCGTCAGCGAGAATTACGAGTACAAAGAAGACTTCGGCAATTCGCTGTGGATTCAGTCCGGCACGCAAGCAGGGCAACACACGAACCTCTACATCAACGGCATGTATAACTCCGATCTCGGCACGGAAGAGCTTGACGTTTCCACTCGCGATCGCGCGCTGGCGGCAATTGATTACATCGACGCGGCATTGGAATATGCCTTGGATCAGGCGACGAGCGTCGGTGCTTACCTCGAACGCATGGGTTACACCGAAGCCAATGTCGAGACCGAGCGCGACAATGTCCAAGCCGCCGAGTCAACCATCCGCGACGCCGATATGGCAAAAGAAATCACCGATTATACAAAAAGCAATATTCTCTTTCAGGCATCACAGTCCATGCTCGCGCAATCCAATCAGACCTTGAGCAACGTGTTGGGCTTATTGCAATAACAGTTCCAAAAAGTTTTTTTTCAAGGAAGGAGTGATTTTATTATGGCTATGGCTTACGCGACTCTTATCATCAAGGGCAAAAAGACCTTTCAGGAGGTTCCCGATCGCCTCAAGGAGCAGGTTAAGGAAATTCTCTACGACCTCGACTGCGGCTGGATGATTGACGGCTAAGAAAAGAAAAGGATATATGAGGGTGGCGGCGCTTTTTGCGCCGCTTTTCTCTATAAGGGAGGGGGCGGCGTATGAGCGAAACGGAGAGAATGGCAAGACTGGAGGAACGCTTAAAACAGGTGGCGGACGAACACCCGGCTTGCCGTAAACAACTCCAACGGGCAACCGATGAAATAAAAGAAATCCGGGAGCGGCTTGCCCGTGTGGAACAGAATCACCATGCACTTGAAAAGGCGGTGATTGAACTGAAGACGGACTTGAAAGAGGAGCTTCACGATTTCAAAAAATCGGTATCGTGGGCAATCGGAACGGCTATCGCAATAAGTAGCGTTTTGGTTTCCGCTTTGCCGTATGTTTTCGGGAGGAGAGATCGGAAGAGCACACGTCTGAACTCCAGTCACGGCTACATCTCGTATGC
>CALGGX010000098.1 GCA_937916025.1 uncultured Selenomonadales bacterium | reverse complement strand
CGTCGGCGATCGTTTTGCGGAAATACTCCGCGCGGAAGGGCTTGATATCCGAGTCGTTACGATTCCTGCCGGAGAACCTTCCAAAAGCCTTTCGACGGCAACGGAAATTTACACAGCCGCGATCGAACACGGACTCGATCGGAAGTCGCCGATCTTTGCACTCGGCGGAGGAGTCGTCGGAGATATGTCGGGATTCGTCGCCGCAACTTTTATGCGCGGCGTGCCGTTCATTCAAATCCCGACAAGTTTGCTCGCGCAAGTCGATTCGAGCGTCGGCGGCAAGACTGCCGTCAATCATCCGCTCGGCAAAAATCTGATCGGCGCATTTTATCAACCGCGCGCGGTATTCATAGCTCTCGACTTCCTTTCGACACTGCCGCCGCGCGAAATTGCCTCCGGACTCGGAGAAATCGTCAAGTACGGCGTGATAGCGGACGCCGATTTTTTTTGCTATCTCGAAAATCGCGTCGAGGAAATACTCGCGCTCGAACCGTCGACAATGGAACATCTGATCGCGCGCTCATGCGAGCTCAAAGCCGACGTCGTTTCAAAAGACGAACGCGAAGCCGGACTTCGGCGAATTCTGAATTTCGGTCATACGCTCGCGCATGCGATTGAAGAAGAAACGGCGTATCGGAAATACACTCACGGCGAGGCGGTGGCGATCGGAATGATCGGAGCCGCCGAGCTCGGTCGCGAGCTCGGAATGATCTCAAACGCCGAAGTCGATCGGCTGAAACTTCTGATCGATCGGCTGAAGATGATCAGCCGCGCGGAAAATCTCGACGTCAATCGAATTTACTCCGCCCTGTTTCGCGACAAAAAAACCGTCGACGGAAAAATCAATTGGGTTCTGCCCGATCGGATCGGACATGTCGAAATCAAAAACGACGTGCCGGAATCGGTCGTCAAAAACGCCGTCAAAAAAATTATCGAGGTGCAGGCATGATCATTGACATCGACGACGATTTTGATTTGCAGAAGATTGCGCATTGCGGGCAATGTTTTCGCGCGAAGGAAATTTTCGGCGACGTTTACAGATTTATTACAGGCAATCGTGTTATTTATATAAGCAGAAAAAATCGCGCGCAATTGGAAGTTTCTTGCGATGAATTTGAATGGAATGCAGTTTGGAAGACGTATTTCGATCTCGAAACGAATTACGCTCGGCTCCGCGCGGAGATCGCCGCAATCGACGAGCGTCTGAAAGCAGCCGCCGAATTCGGCGCGGGAATTCGCATCCTTCGGCAGGAACCTTTCGAGACACTTTTGAGTTTCATCATCTCGCAACGCAAAAGCATTCCGTCAATCACGACCTCGGTCGAAAGAATTGCCGCGCGTTTCGGAAGTCCGATTGAAACTCCGTACGAAACAATTCATCTCTTTCCGACGGTCGAGCAATTGAAAGACGCGACACTCGAGCAGTTGAGCGGACTGGGGCTCGGCTATCGAAAAAATTACATTCTCGATGCGATTGAAAAAATCCGAAACGGCTCGATTGATCTCGAAACACTTTCAGCCGTCGACGATGACACGATGCTCGAAAGATTGAAATCAATTCGCGGCGTCGGGGATAAAGTCGCCAATTGCGTCGCCCTGTTCGCTTATCATCGCGTCGATCGCGTGCCGATTGACGTGTGGATCGCCCGCGCAATCAAGGACGATTTCAACGGCAGGAACGTATTCGACGATATTCCGAAAAATGCCGGCATCGCTCAGCAATACGTGTTTTATCAAAAAAAATATCAGCCGAAGGTGGTGTCTCAATGAAGAAAATCATCAACAACGCGGCGGACGTCGAGCGCGAAATGTTGGAAGGCTTGGTTGCCGCCTCGCCGTCAAAACTCGTCAAGCTCGGCAATAACAACATCGTGATCCGCAAAAACCTCAAATCGAATAAAGTCGCGCTGGTGAGCGGCGGCGGCTCCGGACACGAGCCCGCACATGCCGGTTATGTCGGCTTCGGAATGCTCGATGCGGCTGTTGCCGGTTCGGTTTTCACTTCGCCGTCTTCGGGCGCAATCCTTAAAGCAATCAAAGCCGTTGCAAATCCGAAGGGCGTATTCTGCATCGTCAAAAATTACACCGGCGATGTGATGAATTTCGAGATTGCAATCGAGCAGGCGGCGATGCAGGGCATCAAAATCGATTACGTGATTGTCGGTGATGACGTTGCAAGTCAAAACACGGCGGTCGGAAGGCGCGGCGTCGCCGGTACTGTGCTCGTTCATAAGATTGCCGGAGCACTCGCCGAAACCGGCACCGATCTCGCAAACGTCAAGGCAATCGCGCAAAAAACGATCGACAATGTCCGCTCGATGGGCATGGCAATCAAGCCCTGCACCGTTCCCGCAACCGGCATTCCCAGTTTCGAGCTCTCCGACAAGGAAATGGAAATGGGAATCGGAATCCACGGCGAGCCCGGCATTCGGCGCGAGCAAATTGCCAACGCCGACAGCATCACTCGCAAAATGCTCGACAGAATCCTGACGCATCTCGAATACGCCGGACATGAAGTCGTCGTGATGGTCAACGGCATGGGCGGCACGCCGTTCATGGAACTTTGCATTGTCAACAATTTTATCAAGGATTATCTCTATCGAAACGGCGGCATCGAAATTTACGATACGATGATCGGAAATTACATGACTTCGATCGAAATGGCGGGATTCTCCATCACGCTTTTGCGCCTCGACGATGAACTCAAGACGTATTATGACGCTGCCGTCGACACCTTCGCGCTTAAAAAATGAAAGGACAGGTGATCTGAATGGTCGGAATTGTAGTAGCCTCGCACAGCCGACAGCTCGCCGAAGGCGTGATCGAATTGGCGCGGATGATGGCACCGAACGTACCGATGGCGGCGGCGGGCGGACTTGAAGACGGCGGTCCGGGCACGAGCTTCAAAAAAATCGTCCGCGCGGTACGTCAAGTTTATTCCGAAGACGGCGTGGCGGTTTTGATGGATATAGGCTCGTCGGTGATGACGGCGGAAATGGCAATCGAAATGCTTGCGCGTCCGAAACTGAAACTGTTTGACTGTCCGCTGGTCGAGGGTGCGGTGATCGCGGCGGTCGAGTCGAATCTCGGCAGTTCGATCGAGGAAATTGAAAGGCGCGCGGTAAATGCGCGTACCATGCGAAAACTCAACTGAGGAGTGTAACGGTTGATTAAAGAAGCAATCAAAAAAATCGTCGCGAAGGAAGATTTGACATACGATGAAGCGTATGCGGTGATGAACGAGATCATGAGCGGTCAGACAACGGCGGTGCAAAATGCGGCGTACTTGGCGGCGTTGTCGACAAAAAGCGCGCGGTTCGAGACGATTGACGAGATTTTCGGTTCGGCGGCGGCAATGCGCGAGCATGCGTTGAAGGTCGATACTTCAGAAATTGGAGACGTGTTGGAGATCGTCGGCACGGGCGGAGATCATTCCGGTTCGATCAACGTGTCGACGACGGCATCATTCATCATCTCGGCGGCAGGCATCAATGTTGCAAAGCATGGCAACCGCGCGGCGTCGTCAAAATCGGGAGCGGCGGATTGTCTCGAAGCTCTCGGCGTCAACATTGAGCTTACGCCGGAAAAATGCGCGGAACTGTTGAAAGAGATCGGAATTTGTTTCTTCTTCGCGCAGAAGTATCACACGTCAATGAAATACGTCGGAGCAATCAGACGCGAGCTCGGAATTCGGACGGTATTTAATATTCTCGGACCGCTGACAAATCCGGCGCAACCGGAGTTGATCATTCTCGGCGTATATGATGAGTATCTGCTTGAAGTGCTTGCAAAAGTACTGACGAACCTCGGAGTCAAGCGCGGGATGGTTGTCTACGGGCAGGATAAGATGGACGAAATTTCGATCAGCGCGCCGACAAGCGTTTGCGAATTGAAAGACGGGACGTATCAGCGATACGTGATCGATCCGGAGTCGTTCGGATTGACGCTCGCAACGAAAGACGACATCATCGGCGGCAGTCCGGAGGATAATGCGCGGATTGCTCGCGAGATTTTGAGCGGCGTATCGAATGCCAAGAGTGACATTGTGTTGCTGAATGCGGCGGCGGCCATTTACATCGGAGGCAAGGCGGAGTCGATCAAAGACGGGCTTGAGCTCGCGCGCAAATTGATCGCCTCGGGAGCCGCGCGGCAAAAGTTGAGTGACTTCATTCGACTGTCAAACCAGAATTAAAAGCAAAAGACATTAACGATAACACAAAAAAAAAGCGCGTCGAAACGCGCCGCACTTAAAGATTGAAGAATGTCGATTTGTTAGCAGGGCAATCGACATTTTTTTTATTGCAATTTCGAGTACTCGAAAGGATCGACGGGCTCAAGCCATTCGGTCTCGGCACCGACGGACATGATTGCCAAATGCTGAAACCAACTGCCGTTTTGCGCGCCATGCCAATGCTTGGTTCCTTCCGGAATCGTCACGCTTTGACCGGGCAACAATTCGTGAACTTCCTCGCCCCAGATCTGATAATATCCGCGCCCGGAAACACCCGCCAGCACTTGACACGAGCCATGATGAATGTGCCAATGATTGATGCAACCGGGCTCGAATGTTACATTCGCCGTCACGACATTGTCGTCCGCGCCCGTCAAAGCGTACAACCAGCTCCGTCCGGTAAAATATCTCTCGTAAGCCGTGTTCGGATTGCCGATCGGAAAAACGGTGCCGCCGGATTTTTTCAACGCGCGAACAATTTGTTTTTCCGAAACGCTGTCGTCCGCCGCTTCGGTCGACGGCTGCATGCCGATGAACAACGCGCCGACGAGCAAGCCGGTCGTCAATTTTCTGATCAAAGTCATTGCTTAACCTCCCGAAATTTTTTTGATGAAACGACGCGCCAAAATTTCTGCAACAATGTCGTCAACCGGCTCGGGCGGAACCTGCATCGATGTCGGGAGCAATCGCCGCCAGCCGCGCGGCGGTTTTTTCTTCCAATATTCGACGCGCGCCTGCTCGGTTGTGTGTTTTTCGTCGACGACTTCGATCGGAACGTCTTTTGCAATCGCCGAAATTCGCCGAGCCGCTTCGGAACTCGTCGTGCCGTCTCCGAGAACAATTGTCTGCAGTTCAAAGCGCGAACCGAGTTCGGAAACGACTTCTTCGAGCCGCGCGGTTTCGATCACGCGTTGATATCCGATCTCGCCGTTGCCGTCGACAACGCACACGCCGCATTTATCCCGCCCCGGATCAATCGCCAAAAGGCAATTCGTAATTCGTAATTCGTAATTCATAATTAAAGACCGTTTCCTTCATTATGCATTATGAATTGCAAGCCCGTCACTCCAAATTCGTAATTCGTAATTCGTAATTCGTAATGCGTAAAGATCGGAAGAGCACACGTCTGAACTCCAGTCAC
>CALGGX010000097.1 GCA_937916025.1 uncultured Selenomonadales bacterium | reverse complement strand
GTAATTCGTAATTGGGGTGACGGGATTTTTAATTACGCATTACGCATTACGCATTGACATAAATCAGTTTCTCGCAATTTTTTTCGACGCGTGAGACTTCCGCTTCCGAGTTCGTTTGCGGAATCAGCGCGAGCTCCGCCGCCTCGCCCGAGCCGCGAAGTTGTTTTGCGATTTCGATTGCTTTGCCGAGCGATTGAGCGTCGTAGCCGACATAAGTTTTTTTCGATCGGAAGTCTTCGACAAGCCCCTGACGTTTTCTCGCAAGCAGAACTCGCTCAATGCCGAGCGCGAAGCCCGTTGCCGGACATGCCATGCCGAAGTCTTTCAACATGTGATCGTAGCGTCCGCCGCCCGCCAATGAATAGCCGAGCCCGGGCGCATACGCCTCGAACACCATGCCCGTGTAATAATTGAAGTCGCGAATCAGTCCGAGATCGAATTTGATTGCATGAGCCGCGCCGTAATTTTCCAACAGCCGATATATCGCCGAGAGATTGTCGAGCGCGCGTCGACTTTGTTCGTTGAGCGCAATTCCATGCGCCTCGTCGAGAATTTCTCTTCCGCCATGCAGATACGGAATTTTTTTCAATGCCGCCGCAGCCGACTTCGGCAATTTCAACGCGTCGACCGTCGACTCGAGCCGAACTATGTCGTGGGCTTCAATCGCCGATTTCAATTGCAATTGCGTTTCGGAATTGAGCGCGCATTGTTCCATCAAACCGCTCGCGAATTCGACCTGCCCGAGACACACTTCAAAATCTTCGAGCCCGACCGCGTGGAGACTTTCAACCGCCAGCGCAATGATCTCCGCGTCCGCCGCCGTCGAAGAAGCGCCGAGCAGTTCCACGCCCGCCTGATTGAACTCGCATTGACGCCCGGGCAGTGTCTGCTCGTATCGAAAGACGGTTGCGTTGTAAGACAACTTCAGCGGCATCGGCGCGTCTTTCATTCTGCTCGAAACCAACCGCGCAATCGGCGTCGTCATTTCATGACGAAGCGCGAGCGTCCGATTGTTCCGATCAAACATCTTAAACATGTGCGCTTCGATCGAGCGCGAGCTTCCGGTCGTCAATGTTTCGAGATATTCCGGCGTCGGCGTCACGACTTCTTCATAGCCGTAGAGACGGAAGAGGTTGAGTATTTTCTGCTCGACGGCGCGTTTCGCCGCCGCCGACTTCGGCAAAAAATCCCGAGTGCCGTACGGCGTTTCCAAAATCATTTTCGACATTTAATCACTCCAAAAATGTAATGTATTTCAGCGGCACGTGATCGGTCAGCCAGACGCCGTTCACCGATTGGAAGAATTTAAATCCGTCTTTCGCCATCGCCGCCGCATCGATTTTGCAGATCAGCGATTTGCCCACGCGACGCCCGGCAACCTTCCGCGCGGTTTTGGAATCTGTCGACAAATGTACATGAAGACGTTGCATTTTCAGCAAACCTTTTTCTTTGATCGACGGCAAATTGCGCGCGAGCGTACCGTGATACAAATACAGCGGCGGCGATTTTTCTTCCAATTCGACGTCGACATTGCGCGAATGCCCCTGATTGGCTCGAATTTTCGTCTTGTTTGCGTTGAATGAAAATCGCGCTTTGTCGTTTTCGACGACGACTCGTTCGAGCACCGCCGCGCTGATATTTTTGCCCGCCTTTCGACAGCCTTCGATCAATTTGTCGACATCAACCCAGCCGTTTTTGTCGAGTGAAACGCCGATCGTCTCCGGCTTGTGGCGCAGGATCAGCGAGAGAAACTTGCTGATATTTTTGATCGACAAATCATTTCTGCCTCCAATCGCGAAGATACTCATCAAAACTTTCATAAACGCCGTCGGCAATTTCTCTGATCTCATCGGTCGGACGAACCTGATCGATGATCATGATCGTCTCGCAAGCGGACGCATGCCCCGCCTTCACGCCGTTGAAACTGTCCTCAAACACGAGACAATCGCGCGGCAGAATGTTGATTCGCCCGGCGGAGAAGATAAAGATGTCCGGCAACGGCTTCGAGTGCTCGAAATCCTGCCCGCTCACCAGCGCGTCAAAGTAATCGATGATGCCGACGCGAGTCAAATTGCGCTCGATATCCGCCATCGGCGAGCTCGACGCCACCGCCATTTTCAATCCGTCCGCGCGGAACTGCTCGAGCGTCTCTTTGACGCCGGACATCAATTGCAAATCCTCTTCCGACCACTTCTTGACGCGCGCGATCGTATGATCGATGTATTCGTCCGCATCGACGGTCGGAAACATTTTGCCGATGATCCATCTGTGTTGTCTTCGAGAGCCGCCAGCGCACATGCGCGAGACATCGGGATTGCGTTCCAAACCGAAGTCGTCGGCGGTCTCCAACCATGCGCGAGTGTAAAATTTTTCCGTGTCGACGAGCGTGCCGTCCATGTCAAAAATCGCGCCCTTCTTCATTGTCATCACCTCAAAAAATTTTTCTCGCCCGTCATTTTACATTAATATTAAGCCCTTTGCAAACGGCAAGCGATCTGATATACTTCAATCAAGCATTTGAAAGGAGAGTGACGAGTTGTTTTTGACAACAGAAGAAATACTCCGCGCGGCGAATGCAAAGCTCGTTCGCGGAGATGAAAATAATTTTTCAATCGTGACAACCGACAGCCGAAAGATCACTGAAGGCAGTCTTTTCATTGCGCTCAAGGGCGAGCGTTTCAACGGCGAGGAGTTTGCTTGCGAAGCGATCGGGAAGGGAGCCGCCGGAGTTTTAATCGGCGACGATTGCGAGCAGAAAAATATTCCGACGCGCGGCACGGTCTTTGCCGTCGAGGACACGCTCGCCGCTTATCAGAAATTGGCGGGCGCATGGCGAGACAAATTCAACATTCCGATCGTGGCGATCACCGGTTCGAGCGGCAAGACGACGACGAAGGATTTGACTGCCGCCGCGCTCTCGGCACTCGGCTCGGTGCTCAAAACTTCGTCGAATTACAACAACGAGATCGGCGTGCCGCAAACGCTTTTCGAGCTCAACGAAAATCATCGCGCGGCGGTTGTCGAGATCGGAATGCGCGGCTTAAATCAGATCGCTCCGCTCGCGGCGATTGTCAAACCGTCGATCGGAATCGTCACCAACGTCGGCGAAGTTCATGTCGAATTGCTCGGCTCGATTGAAAACATTGCCCGCGCGAAATCGGAATTGGTTGAGTCGATCGATGCCTGCGGCACCGTGATTTTGAATGCGGACGATGCGAATGTCGCGGCGATGATCGATCGCGTCAAGCCGGGCGTCAAAGTGATCACGTACGGACTCGAATGCGAAGCCGATATTCGCGCGACGAATTTGATCACGCGGCGGTCGTCGACGACGTTCACCGTCAAATACTCCAATAAGGAATACGATTGCGAGATTCCGATTCTCGGTCGGCATAATGTGAGCAATACTTTGGCGGCGATTGCGGCGGGCGTGGTGCTCGGCTTGCATGAAAAAGAACTCCGCGCGGGTTTCACGACGCTCGCGACGACAAAAATGCGCTTTGAGATCATCGATCGCGACGGCTTGCACATCATCAATGATGCTTACAACGCAAGTCCGGCATCGATGCGCGCGGCACTTCGGACGACGGCAGAAATTGCCTCCGGCAGAAAAATCGCGGTACTCGGCGATATGCTCGAGCTCGGGCATTTGGCAGAAAATCTTCATCGCTCGCTCGGCGAGGAGCTTGCGAAAAATCAATTCGGCGTGCTCGTGACATACGGGCGACTCGGAAAATTGATCGCCGAAGGCGCGCGCGAGGCGGGCATCGAAAATATTTTCATGGCGGACAGTCATGAAGAGGCGGCGGAATTTCTGCGCGGCATTTTGACAAACGGCGATACGATTTTGTTTAAAGGCTCGCGCGCAATGCGCATGGAAAAGATCATCGAACTCATTTAAGGAGATTCGGCAATGGCGAGTAGAGAGGCGGCGAGATGGCTCGCGCTGTTTCTGATCGTTATCGGCAGTTGGTTTGCGTACAATCGTTGCGTCGAGTGTGACAGCGCATTCGGCATTACGCGCGCGATGAACGGCGAGCCGGTGACGGTGCGGGCGAATGTCGTTTCGATCAGCGGCGGCAAGGGGCATATCTTTCCAATCTTGCAAGATCCGAGCAATCAAAAGACGATCAAAGGCGTGCTGTTTCGCAACGACGACAATCCGGAAGAAAATGCAAAACAGAAGGCATTGATTGAGACGGCTCGGCGCGAAGGCTCGCTCGTGACGATTGACGGCGAAGTTTGCATCTACAACGACGTGCTCGAGATCATCATTCGGAAGGCGTATTGAAAAGGAGAGCGCGTGTCGGAAGCCGCCGTGCTTAAGTTTTCGACATGGCAGGTGAATTCGGAATTATGAAGTTGCTCGTTTTGGTTGTGATTCCGAGTTTGTTTTTGATGTTTTTTCCTGCGCTTCCGATTGCAGTGATGTTGAGCATCGCCGCCGGAACTCGATTGTGTTGCAATTTTTTTCGACAATGCCGCTCGCAAGCGAAACGAAAAATCGAAGGTTGGAGCTTGGTTGCAGCGTCAATCGTCATGGGCATTGACTTCTGCATTGCGGACGAACGATTGACGCGCGCGTTGATTTACTTCTCAACCTTAATGACGACTCGATTCGTCATTTCTCTGATCGTTTATTGCGAAAACGACCGCGCTTCGGATATCAAACGACTGAAACAACTCAATGACGAAATGCAACGGACTTTCGAGCAACTCAAATCCGAACCGCCGGAGCGGTTGCAGGAAATTGAATTTCATTATTCCAATCAAATCAAATGTCTGCGCGAGCAATTGCGAAAAACGAATTGCGCGCAACGCCGATTGCTCAGAAATATCGAAGCTCGGCGCGAAGACATTCAGCAATTGATCTTTGACATGCTCGAGACGACGTCGGACGGTTGCCATGTTTTTCGGCAATTTGAAGATGCGCTCATTGGGACGAAAACGAAATTGGAAATTTTTTCGCCGAACATGTCATTCAAGGTTGTACGCTCGCTGATGCCGGAATTTAAACGACTGCTCGAAGCGAATGTCGTGATCACGATTCATTATCGCGCGGGGAATGATTTTTGCGGCAAGCTCACGCATTTTAACTGTTTTACATTCTATTTCCAAATGTCAACATTCTTGTCATGCTGAACTTGTGGCAAAGCGAACCGTTAAGCCCAGGGCGAAACGTGTGAGCCTGCCGTTCTTGAACATCAGCATCTGTCATTTAATAGGGGATGGTACCTACTTTTGTAATATGACAGACCCTGAAATAAATTCAGGGTGACAGAACGTAGAATGACTGTTTGCGGTAGACTTACATATTTCATCCGCTCGCTCCCCGGCTTGCAGCCGGCCGCTTATCCCGCTGGATACCAAATAATACTGTTAGTCGCATAAGCGGAGTATGTAGACCCCTTTTTGATAAAACACGCAACATCCACGACCGGAACCCCGTCATTTGCGCCATATTTTTGTCGTACCAGCACACCGTCTACTGTTATTGTTGCACCGCCAAGTCCAAGGTTTGAATACGCTACCAAATACCCGTTTGTTTCAGCTACGTAGTTTGTATTTGATGTTTTTCCTACTCCTTTTGTGTAATCAGGAATTCCAAACCCCGCAATCAACTCCCTGTTCTTATTTGTGTTTACCAGATTATACCCGTTTGAGAATAATCCCGTATTTTCAAACGATACTATCTGTCCCTGGTTTATCGTAAACGTTCCGACAAGGACTTTTGTGTATTCTTGCCAGGCTTCGCCGTCATACTTGTATTGTTTAATCGGCTCACCTAATTTAACCCAAACATCATTTACCTGGCCTATCGGCTCTCTTGTCCGGTAAAAGATGGAGTTTTTTAAAAGCTCGGACCCGTTAGAATCGACAAATTTGTGATACACTCCGTTTGCAAAATCCCTTACATCATCGGAGTTAATCCCCGTAATCTCTTCTTCATTTCCTTTATGATTAATTATGGTTAAAGGGTTTGTTGGAGTTGCCTTGTACGCAACGTAATCGGAGCTTTCTTGAAGGATTTCTATTTTGAAATACCCATTTGTCCCCCAATTGGCGGA
>CALGGX010000096.1 GCA_937916025.1 uncultured Selenomonadales bacterium | reverse complement strand
GCAATGTTGATATACAAAATCACGAATAAGGCGAGCGGCAGAACTTATGTCGGGCAGACGCGGCAATCGCTCTCAAAGCGAATCGCCGGGCATATACATTCGCATTCGCTGTTGATAGATCAAGCGATTTTCGACGAAGGCGCGGACGCTTTCGACTTTGAGCTCATCGAGGAATGCAACAGCATCGAGCAGCTCAATGAGCGCGAACGATATTGGATATCCGAACTCGGTACTCTGTATCCCGACGGCTATAATCGAAAGCCGGGCGGCGGCGGTTCTGCTTACAGACGTCAGGTATACACGTCGACCGGCAGGCTGTGTACATATCCTGCGGTCTTCACAGTCAACGACGATCACAGCTTCACCGTGCAATTTTGTGACGTGTCCAATGCCATAACCGAAGGCAAAACGATGGCGGAGGCGGTTGAAATGGCGCAAGAAGCACTCGGCATGATGCTTTGCATGCTCGAAGACGAAGGCAAGCCCTTCCCCGCACCTTCGCCTCTCGACAGCATCAAACTCGAAAACAATCAGCTGTTGCGACCGATCACGGTTGATGTAGCCGCGTGCCGCCGCATGCTCGACGACATCGACAATAACCCCATTCGCTATGCGCGCGAGCAAGTCGGCATGAACATCAAAGAGCTCGCCGATTATCTCGGCGCGCCCTACCGCACAGTTCAGGATTGGAATAGCGGCAATTCGCGTCCGCCGCGCTGGATGGAACGCATCTTGTTCAATCACATCATGAACGCCAAGTAATTAATGCCCGCTCCGGCGGGCTTTTTTCATTCTACAAACACCGCCCGCAGTGTTCGCCGTTTCGGCACTTCCCCGTCAAGCGTCACGCCGTCCGCCACCAGTTCGTCGATCGCCTTCCTCACTGTCGCCAAATCCGCACGCGTCAACGTCCGTCCCTCCAATGTGTAACTCTGATTGCCTGTCAGGATCGCGCGCTCTGCGTCTAAATACTGCCGCAATCTCTCGCTCTGTATGCTCACCAGATATCCGCCTCCCACGTCTTCGCCTTCGTCACCTTCGGCTTTTCCGACTTCTTCTCATTCAACCCGAGCGACTTCATTGCCGCCAACGCATACACGCGTAAGTCCAGCGGCTCATTCCGCGCGTGTTTCGACACTGGCTCCCATTGATCGTAAAGCATTCCGCCGCTCTGGTGCCGCACTTTGTGCTCCGACGTCAAGCCTCGAAAATATCTCTCGTCATACCCGCGTCGGCGTATGTATTTGTCGTCCGTGCCAAAGTGACAGTATTGCGCGCCCGGCTTTTCTATCATCAATCGGCTGTACACTTCATCTTTCCCTTCATTCACCCCGAGCAACGTCACCGGCACTCCCCTCTGCATCGTCGTTCGGTAGATCAACCCTTTCCCGACCGATCCCACGCCCTTGATCGCCATTCTGCCTTTCAACAATCGGCGTCGACAATACTCATACACTTCGCTCGTCATAAAGCCGCTGTCGATGAACGTCCGCGCAACCGTCAGCGTCTCGCGTTTCGAACGGTATTGCCGATCGAGCACTTCATCGAGTTCTTCCCACGTCTTTTGCTTATTCGCCGAGCCCGTGATCACGCCGCGTTGGATTCCCCAGCATTCCTCGTCGACTCCCCAACCGACTATCTCGTATTCAAGCCGATCGTCCTGCACGTCCACGCCCGCCGTCAACAGCAGCACTCCTTCAGGTATCTCCGCGCCGTACTTCTCTAATCGCATCATGAATTGACTGCTGTCTTTTATCTCGCCCGTCAATTCGTAACTCTCACCGAATCGCGTGTTGTACACTACCTTCTCGAGTTGCGGCTTGCCTTGCGCCTCTCGCCATTCTCGCACAATCGTCCCCCACGGCAGAAATTGACTGCTCCAGCCGGGGATAAAGAATGAGCGTACGCCGCTCTTCAATGCCTCCGGTGCGTCGACTATGTATTTCTGCCGCGCGGTCTTCATTGTGATCTCGTCAAACTCATGCCCGCAATCAGGACATCGCCACCGACATTCGCTCGTGATCTGATGCAATTCAAGCGTGTAATACTCCCCGCAATTCGGGCAGGCATGCGCCCATCTCTCGCGCGTACCCAATTCATACTCCGCGTCGATCCGACTCAATCCCTTCACTGTCGGCGTCGAGAATATCCCGATCTTTCGATTCCAATACGTCGTCGTTCTCTTCTCCGCCAGCGATACCGCGTCGCCTTCCGCCCCTGCCGATACAGGAAACCGATCGACTTCATCGCATAACAGAATTCGGATTGGTCGACTTGCCAATCCTGCCGGACTGTTCGCTCCCGCCAATACCAACCGTCCCCCGACATAGTACTTCGACAGGATCGTCTGATTCGCGTCCCGCGTCGACGTCGTCTCCTTCGCTCCGGTAAACAGCGGTTTCAATACCTTGCATTCATTGATCATCGGCATCAATCGGCTTTTCGAGAAGTCTTGACTCATTTCGAGCGTCGGTTGCACGATCAATATCGTCGCAGGATCGACGTGCGCAAATCGCCCGAGCACATTCAACAGACATTCGCTCTTGCCGACTTGACTCGCCGACTTCACCACGATCTTCTCGACGCCGGGCTCTGTAAATGCCTCCATCACTGCCGCCATGTACGGCACACGCGACGTCCGCCATCGTCCGGGCTCCGCACTCTCCCGCGGCAATTGCCTATATCTCTCAGCCCAGCTCCTCACGCTCAATTTCGGGATCGGCGATAAGCCGCGACGCAGCGTCACGCGCATCAATTCTTCCGCGCTTTTCATTCAAACACCAATTGCTCCGCGCGCTTCATTCGCGCCTCCGCAATTCGCCGCTCGCATATCTCGACGAACGGCTCGTGCGTCTCGAAACCGATATAATGCCGATCGGTATTGATCGCCGCCACTGCCGTCGTCCCCGAGCCCATGAACGCGTCCAACACCAATTCCCCCGCATTCGTGTACGTCTTAATCAAGTATTCGATCAAGGCTGTCGGCTTGGGCGTCGAATGTATTTGCGATTGCCGCGAATTACTTCTGATCGGATCGTGTTTGAATTTCAATACGTCGAGCGGATATCGCATACCGCTCTCGTTGACGTTCACACGCGGCATCCAAGTCCCGTAACAGCCATCGACAGGACGCGCGCCGTTCGCCCTCCGATACGGCTTCCCCTCACTCATTTGCGGATTGTACGTCGGCAATTTCCGGTAAAACACCAATGCATTTTCATGCGCACGCAACGGCATCTTGTGTGCATTCAAAAAGCCTGCACCCTGCGTTTTTTGCCATATCCACTCGTATCGGAACATCTTGCGATTGGCGTTGATCACATCGATTGCAAACGGCAATTGACTGAAGATCACGATCGCCGCATTCTCTTTCGTCACACGCTTAAATTGCTCCCACATCAAAATCGGATCGATAATCTTTCGACCCCACGACGAATCTATCGTCCCGTACGGCGGATCGGTCAGCACCATGTCCACCGCGCCGTCAGGAATTCGTTTCATTCCCTCGATGCAATCCTCGTTCCATATCCGATCCAGCTCCATCATACCGCCCCCATCACTCCGAACGAAACAGCTCCGGTTTATATTCCGACAGCTCCGACAACCGATCTTCTACCTCAGCGTCGATCGCCGCCGCTATCTCCGACGCACTCTTCCCCGCCAATTGCGGCGCAAGCTTGCTGCCCAGAGATGTTAAATGCGTCCGAAGCCCGATCAATTGCTCGATCATCACCGACTCTACCACTCCCGCATCATATATCCGCGACTCTTCCTTCGCCAGCTTGATCTCCGCCAATTGCCGCTTCGCTTTTTCATGCCGCGCCTTCTCAGCCCAAAAGTCCGCATCATTGCCGTCATCACTCGTCTTGCGTTTCGACTCCCAATAATTCTTCGCCGACCGCATTACGTACACTCCGCCGCTCGGATCACTCTCGTCTCTTACCACGATCCCCAGCTCGATCATCTGATTGACACGCGGTACACTTAAGCCTAAACATCTCGCCAAATTCGATTGCGTCGTTGTCAATGTATTTAAATTATCCGTGACCTTCATGTCGCCGCGCTCCGTTTTTTAACCGATAAAAAAAATTCATACCTATTTTTTTGGCGGGGGTCACTCCGCCCCGCAATTCTGCCGCCCTGTTCCCAGTACCTTTCCAATGCAAAAAGCCCGATTCCGCTCCTCGGGCTTTTTTGAAGAAGATTGTCAACAAAGATAAAAACGCTTAAGAAAGAAAAACACAACGAACAACAGACCTGACTTCAACACCACTCGACATCATACATTATATCAGCTGTCAAGACTGTTTTCAAGTGTACTTTACTGTCCTCTACTGATCACTTGCATAAAATTTTTTCGCCGCGCGCCGGTGCATTTTGAACAGCCAGCCTTCCGACACCACCATCAACGCTCCGATCTTTCGCCAGCTTAAGCCGTCCAGATACCGCAATCGCATTATCAGCCGCTCCCGATCGCTCATCTCCGCTCCCGACAGTTGCACTTCAAACGCCATTCGCAAGCCGCTAAGCTCCGAGAGCATTGCCGCAGTCTTATCCTGCTCGCTCGTTATCCGCGCCAATGACTCTTCGATTATCGACCGCCTCATGCTCCCGCGCGGCAAACCGTCCAACATCGTCGTCACGCGCTCTGCTTGACTCCGAAGTCGCACCATTCGCTCCTCTGCCGCCCGCAAATCCAATGTCAATTCTCGCATCCGATCCAATCCCTTCCGATCCATCTTCCGCCCTCACATTCGCATTCCGCGCAACACTTCCGTCAAGTCCGCCGTCAATCCTTCCGACTTGATTTTATCACGAAACATCTCATACTCGCAATCTTTACCTGCCGCAGCTCGCAATTGCCCGTGCCCATTACGCCGACACAACTCCGCACTCCCGCTCCGACGCAACCCGCGCAATTCATACGCCAATCCCGCATGCTTCGCCGCCGCCAACTTCAATAACCGCAGCCACCGATTGCTGTCGCTCGGCGACTTCTCTCTCAGCGGATCGTCTTGATTGTTCTGATATGCGTATTTCATTTGCGCGCCCAACCAGCTTTTCGCCGGCGTCGACTCCCATACTCCGTCCGCGACGTCATAGCGCAACCGCGAGACCGCATCCATTACCAGGCTTATCGCCGCGTCCTCCGCGCGCTGTGCCATGTCGTCCGTCTCGCTCGCCGTCAGATGATCGAACACCAACAGCTGCCCCATCGCCGCCAAGCCACCGCGATCCAATTCTCGCCGCACAAATATCTCTGCCTCCATCGCCGTCATATACCGCAAGCCCTTCAGCATATCCTCACGCGCGCGCATTGCAACGTGCAACGCTCCCCATGCCGGCATCAATCCGTCCGTCATTGCCGATAAACGACGCAATAACAATTTCCGCGCCCGCACTCTATCGTCTTCATTCATTCCATCTCACTCCATTCGATTTTCGGGGGGTGACAAAACCGCTGTCACCCTTTCGCCACTCCCCAAAACCGCATTGCTATCGGCTATTCTCGCATTGTTCAGGGGGGGTGACAGAATTCCATGATCATAACCAACGATATTTAAAAAATTTCGGAAAAACGATTCTTGTATACAATTCAGATTGTATACACTCGTACTCGCGTATTTTTCCAGCTTTTTCGTCAAAAATTCTGTCACCCCCCCAAAAATCGTTTTTTCTAATTATATTACATGGGGGGTGACAAAAATTTTGTCACCCCCTGTCACCCCCCCTGAAATTACGTTGCAATTGTAGAACTTCAGCCGATTTCGCCGAATAATTTATCGGCGTCGATCTCGATCATTCGCTGCTGTTTGCCGAACCATTTCTTGCGCGGATACCCGCCGTCCTTCGCCTTCGGAGTCCAGCCGCGGTCGACGAAGTCCGTCATGCATTTCTTCGCGTCGAACTTCGCCGCCCGCAGAATGTTCGCCACAGTCTCGGGAAAGATCAGCACGCGTTCCGGGACGTATTTTTCCTCGTCGTCCGACGCGTCCTCGACTTTCTTCATCTCCACGCGACCCATGATCTCGCGCACATACTTCGTCTCGTCCGACGACACGCTCCCGCCCTTGATTATGAATGACGTCCAATGCGTCAATATCTGATGCGTGAGATGTGCCCAGGCGCGCCGCGCATCGTCCAATTCGCTCTTCTTCGGCAGACGCGGCAACAGTTCCTCACTAATCGACTTGTATGCGTCTTCGTATGCCTCGCGCGCGCTCAGCCCGAACAATATCTCGCCGCTCAACGCGTCGCCGCTTATCAACTTCGCCACGTGCGTCAAGTGCTCATACGCATACTCCGACGCGCCGCGTTCTTTCTTCAATCGCTCCAACGCCGCGCGGCTGATCCCACCAATCTCACTCTCGTCGCCGCACTCGATCTTGCGCAGGATCGCCTTGATGTATTTCTCGCCGGCATAACCGTAATTGTCGTCAACAAAACGATGGATCATAGCAGCCTCCGATTCGCTCGCGAACAGCCGATCCCCATCGCGCAAGCCGATCTCTATCACGCGGTTCGACGCGCCGCTCGTCGTCGACTCGCTGTACAGCCGCGACTCCCCATTCGCCATTATCAGCGTCCGCCAATGATTCATCTCACGCAAACTCGTGTCGCGTTTCATTCGACCGCGGTCGGTCTCCGTCGCCAGCTGATACATGATCGTCGCGAACTTCGTGCCGTCGCCAATCGTCGTCGCTTGCTTCTCGTCTATCAGCATCGGCAAATCGTTGCAATACGCCGCCAGCCGCGCATAGCTGTTATTCGTCGAATTGAATGTCGCCGCCATTTTGTTGGGGTCTCCCCAGATGCTGACGGCGAAACGCATAGCCGCAGACTTACCGTAGCCGCTCGTGCCGAAGACGAAGATGCCGAACGTCCGAGAACCGAGAGGTCGCAACAGCGGCGCGGTAAAACCTCCCGCCAACATCACGCGCGCCAGCTTGCAAGGCATTTTCCTAATCCCGCGCGCCAGCTCCAACCACTCGTCGAAGTCTCCTTTCTGCCCGAATCGTTCTCCGACCGCGCCCAGCGATTGCTCCGAGCAGTACGGCAGAATAAATTCCTTCCGATCGGGAGTCCAACCCGGTTGATCGTATTCAATCACGCGCGGAATGCGTTCGCGGTTGAAGGCGCGCGTCAACACCAGAAATTGCGTCAAGTATTTGCTCGCTCCGGTAAATGTTTCAATCCCGAGGTTCGACAGCTTGACCAACGCCGATGAATCTGCTATATTACTCATATCGGTAGTGATCGTGCGCCAATTGCCGCGCGCCTCGCGGAGGATCAATTCGATCTTCTCGAGACCGGTTTTGGCGTCGGCTATCACGCGCACTGGCAATATCGGCGTCAAGCACGCCGGTTGGTACTTCTCTGTCATTACCCCGCGCGCGTTGAAGATAAAGCCGTGAGGAATGAGCAAGTCGACCGGGCAATCGGCAATTGCCTGCCGCGTCGTCTTCGGCGATTCTTCCGACAGACTGATCTCGACCGGCGGCGAAGGTTTGATCGCCGCCGCCTCCGACATTAGTCGCTTGCAATTGTCGATCAAGGACTGCCGATTGGCAATCAGCAAGTCGTTAGCGTCTTTCATATCGCCGCTGACCGACGTGCCGTCAAGGCAGGCGATACCCATCTTCGAAAGTCCGCGCTCCAACTGCTCGCGGGCTTTTTTCACGGGCTCCGCCGACTCGTTGTCCAAAGCAACGATGATCGCGCGCGGCTTTTTTGTTGCCTGCTTGACGGTCGAGAGGAACTTACGCACCATGGAGATGGAGCCGAGAGCACAGACGTTATGGAAGCCAGCCTCGTAAATGGACATGGCGTCGATCTCGCCTTCGACAGCGAAGAGAATATCGGATTCGGCGATAGCTGACGAATGGAAGATAACTACCGCGCCGGTTTTCTGTTTAATGTAGCGGCGGGAGCGTGCGTCGGGGATGTCCTCGACATTGCGAATGTCGCGCGCGAGGTAGCCGTACTGCCAGATCGGAACGATGAAACGCGGCGAGCATGGGATCGGTTTTTTGACTTTCGGACTGCGCCAGCGCGGCAGGAAGCCGCAATTGAAATGCCGACAGGTATCAAGCGACAAGCCGCGTTTAGCCCAATAATCGGTTTGCTCGAGGTTGTCGGCGGCAATGCGATAGGTGTCGGAGAAGTCGACGAGGTCGTCTTTCGGAGCGTGAGCGGCGGCGGCGTTGATGGCGGCGATCTCGCTCTGATTGATCTCGAGATTGAGTGTGTCGGCGGCGAATTTTGCGATCCGGGGGAACTGCGTATTGTTATCCCAGTGCTTGTCGAGAGCAATGAGATTGAAGATGTCGCCGGAGAAGCCGCACTTCATGCAGTGAAGGGCATTGGCGCGCTTGGACGACTTGTCGACGCTGATGCCGGTACCCGACGTACCCGAACCGTTGCCGCACAGCGGGCAGATGATACCGCCGTGCTTGTCGGGGGGATAGAAATCGCGCCAGTGCGCGCGGATTGTCGCTTTAAAATCGTCTGTCAACATTATTGTTGCCTCCCGTCAAAAAAATATGGGGAGCCGCTCGAAGGACGGCTCCCGTGCAGCGTGAGATCAGATTTTGCCCGTGATGGCGAAGATAGAGTCGAGCCAGTCGCTCTCGCGCTCCGAGTGCGTATGCCTGTGCGTCGGAACTCGCCTTGCGGGATCAATGCCGCGAAGCAAGCAGGCGTCGTATTCGCCGTAGCTGAGGTTGAATTCGCGCGCCTTGCGGACTTTGTCGTCGATGATCGCGTGATTTTCCTCCGGACTGCGATGGTGCTTGCGCGGATTCTTCGGCTTCGGCGTGAAAGCGTATTCTTCGTCGGTCAAGCCGAGGATTTGGATTGTGTTTTGTTGCGGTTGGTAGGGCTTGTCGCTGGTGCGATCGCGCAAATACCGCTTGTGCTGATACTTGATGTTGCAAATCGCGCGGAACGCTTCTTGGCATTTCGGGCAACGCTTCGAGTTTGCTTTGTACGCAATGAAGTTTTGCCCGCAATCGACGCAAGGCTTCTCGCAAGGATATTGCAGCCCGTTCTGTTTTTGCCATTTTTCGCGAGCGCGGTCTCTGTCGTGGGCGGCTTTGCACTCAGGCGAGCAGTATTTCTGATTGATGTTTTTTGGTTCGAATTCCTCGCCGCACACGGCGCATTTTACAAGCGCAGGGCGTCCGTCCGAGAGCTTTTTTTTCGCACGACAATTGCGGCAGACGGCGAGATGAGCGAGCCGCGAGCACTCTGCCGAGCAGTATTTCTGCAGGGAATGTCGCGGTATGAATTCGCCGCCGCACACGGCGCATGTGGCGAACACTTCGGTAGCAGTCATTCGATGTTCACTTCCTCGATGAAGAGAGAGTCGGGACGTTCCGTGCCGACCAGCCCTTCGATGAATTCGCCGTTCTTATCGACGACAGCGTTGTCGGTAATGTTGAGATGTCGGCGCATGGCAGACCATGCCAGCACGGGTTTGTAGTGAATGTACTCCGAGTGGTCGGCGGCGAGCTTTTCGACGAACGCGGCGTTATTGGCGTCCGCCCTCTCGCCGTTGAAGGTAAAGACGGGCGGCAATTTGCGGAAGCCGACTTTGCCGCCGGGCAAATTGATCGACTTTTTGCGGGAGCCGTCGGTGATGCGCTTGACGTGGTCGGCGATGATCGGCTCGAGTTCCGCCATTGCCGCCAGCGGTGCTTTTACCGCCGTTTTGCGCCACGCTTCGAGCTGTTTTTTGAATGCCGCCAAGCGCAATTCGACGACTTGATCCGCCACGGCGATATCGCGACGATGTTGGTTGTATTCTCTGACGAGTTGGTCGAGCAGCGCGAGCTCACGCGCGGCGTCGGCAATGCTGTTGTCTGACATGGTTCTGCCCCCAATGTGTTGATGGTGATGTCGACGCCTTCATTGCGGGATTGGATTTTGACGGCGTTGACGGAAATGACGAGACGGTCGTCGGCGTAAACGACGCCGTTCATGGCGTCGAGAACGGATTTGATGTGATTGTCGATATCGCCGAAGTTGCGAGATGCGGCGTTGAGATTGCGGCGAATGTCGATGCCGATAAGCACGGGAGTGACGATGGTAAGTCCGCGCATGGCTTTTTTAGCGGCGACAGCGATAGCGCGCTTATAAGCCGATATGGCGAACGGTTCGTAGACGATGCCGTTGCGATTGACGCGCGGTCTTGGTTGCGGGCGTGGCGTCATGTCGACGCTGAATTTGATGATCATGCGGGAGCCTCTCAGAAGGGAATGTCGAGGTCGTCGACGTGATCGGGCGCGGTATTGTCGTCCGACTCGGGCTTATGCTCGTCGAGCTTATGGCGTTTGCCCTTGACATCGATCAAGCAAGGCTGCCCGCACTCGCCTTTGGCGAACTGCTTAAGAGTGTACGTCCGCCCGGCTTTAAGACGCTGGCGAAATTTGCCGTTGTACTCGTATTCCTCGGCGTCGAGCATCACGGCGACGACTTTGCCGAGCAATTTCGCCGTGTTGAATTCGAAAGTGAAATTGGCGTTGGACTTCTCGATATCCTCGATCAAGCCCTTGAAATTGGAGAGGCAATTGCCGTCGGTGAGCTGATAGAGCGAGAGTCCCCAGCGCGCTTCCCAGCCGCGCTCCTGCCGATTTTCGAAGTCCGCACTGAAGTAGTCTTTAAACTCGCCTTCATTGATGTCGAAGTCGATTTTGAGCATCGGGCGGTTGGTTTTCGACTGCATCTCCGACACTTCCACAATGCGGCAGACGTACACTCCCGGCGGCGGAGCACTCATGGTCTCGCCGGGATGCGTGCCCTTGATCTTTTCCCAATCTTTGATCGGTTTCAAATTCATTCAACTCCTTCATAAGCGTCAAGCTGCTTGATAACTTCGGCAATGTCGTTTTGGATGATGGGCTCGAGCGCGCCGATCGGGCTTTTCGCGGTCGACTTGCTCGGGAGCGTCTCGAAGTAGTGATGGTCGTCGTCGTCGGTTTTAGCGTAAAGCACAGTCGTAAAGAGCGATTCAAGCTCGATGCGCCGGAGCATTTGCCCGCTGGTCTTAAGCCTAGCGAAGATCAGAGTGCCGTCCTTGTCGCGTTCGATGTCGACGTGGCCGATAAAGACGATGGTCAGATCGTCGCGGAAGTGATTGGCGTGATCAACCAGCTCGAAGATGTAAGACGCAAGGTCAGTCCACTTGTCATAGCCTTTCTCAGCCTTGCGGCGAAAGACTTCTTTCTGCATGAGAGTGCTGATGCCATCGACGACGACGATTTTGACGTGGGTAGCGTTGGAGTCGATGGCGCGGAGAGCGCGCAACGCCATGTCGGGGGAATTGCACTGCATGTAGTTTTTTGCGGCGGCGTTGAACTGCTTGCGCCAGCCCTGCCACGACAAGCCTTTGCCGTCGCAGTCGATGAAGCAGGTCGAGCGGGGATCAAGATTGCGGCAGGAAGTGGTTTTGCCCGCGCCCGATTGCCCGTAAATGAGAATGGTACGAGACATATCGAAGTCTCCTTTCGATGAAATATGAGTCGCGAATGACGGCTCACGAGACGGCTCCATATAGGAGCCGCCGGAGTGAAACGTCTGAGTTTCGCGGTTAAATGAGATTTTCGATAACAGCCTTGGGCGTCTTGTCGATGTAGACGAACTTACGATGTTGAATGGCGTCGAGAGCGGCGCGAGCGAGCATTTGATTGAGATCGCGTTCGTTGAAGAAATGCCGGTGAATGTCGTCGTCGAAGTCGAAGACGTCACGGACGCGCGGATTGGATAAGCCGAGGTTCCTGCAAGCCTGCTCGATGTCGGCGACTTCGTTGTGATCGAGAGCCATGGAGTCACGCTCCCGTCCAATCGCGGTTGAAGGTCGGCAGACCGTGCTCGAGCTGGTGTTTGTTGATCATGTCGAGGAAATGCTCGATGCTGATGTTGTAGCCGTAGAAGAAGCCCGCCATGAAAGCCATGATCACGGCGAAGAAAGCGATGTAGAGGATGTCGGGGTTGACGCCGAGGTCGTCGGCAACGGAGCCGACAGCGGCGTCGATTTCGCGGTTGATATGCTCAAACAATGTGTTCGCCTCCCGAGATGATGTAGTCGGCAAGATGCCGCGCCATGTCGAAGACTCTGCCGTCAATGCAATCAGACTCGCCGAAGAAGAGCACTTTCGAATTGCCGAGGAAGAACAGGAGATTGCGCTCGATGTTGGCGTTGACGATGAAGGAATAGCGTCTGCCGGACTTGAAAGAAGAAATTTCGCCGCCGGGACGGGCAACGAACATCAGTCGGTCGAAGATTTTGTGCGGTGGAGTAGCCTCGCGTTCGCTCGGCACGACCAGGAACAGTTTTTTCAAATCAGATCCCTCCGAAATTTTTTGAGTTTGCGGCGATGGTGAATGCGCTTGCCGGTGCGGTTACGTCTGCGTTCGATGTTGTAGTCGTCGAGGATGATGTAGCGGACGTTATGAGTGACGCGGAAAGCGCGGCGATTGTTGCCGTCGGTGTCGATGTGTCGGTAAGTCACGCGTCGTCACCTTCCTTCGCCGTGCCGTTTTCAAGCATCTCGTCGATGGCGGCGTCGATGGCGTAAATCGTATGAGCCTGCTTGCCGAAGTCGACAGCGATTTGAAGGTCGTTGTAAGTGGCGGCAATGTGAGCGGTCTCGGTGACGCTGTCGGAGAAACGCCAGATCGTGCCGATGCGTTGGTCGCCGCGCCAAGCAGACAGAGTCGCACTTTCGAAATTATCTTCCCACGACGACATTTTTGCGAATTCGACCATGCGCCTTGCGCTTGTGCACTTCCATTCGTCAGACTCGATGTTGCCGCCGGGAGTCGAATACTCGAGTTTGAGCTTGTAGAAGTCGAAGCAGACGGGGGATTGCGCCACAACGAGTTTGATGTCGAGGTAGAAGAGAGCGCACTCTGCGGCGTCACGGACGAGAGTGTCGGCGAGAGTGTCGGGGATGATGAGTGCGCCGAGGTCGCGGCGGAAGTCGAGGTAGCTGAGATGCTCGAGAATGAAGTGAGATGCGTCGGTGTTCTCGTCGATGGTGACGAAGGGGGAGCCCTTGCCGACACTGCCGAGTGTTTTTGTAGCAATGCGGCTGGCGATCATGAGATTGTTGATCTCGCGGCGGAAGACTTCGCGGCGTTTGGAGCTCCGGAGCTTGTCGATGCAGTGTTCGAGAACTTCCTGCACGCCCGGCGCAAACAGTTGCAGTCGATTCATGTTGTGGTCTCCTTTCTATTTGATGCGGCGAATACCGCGTTTGGTGAAGACGTTGTCGGATGCGATGCGATTTTGCCTGTCGCGATTGCCGAGGACGAGAGTCTTATAGAGTTTGATTTTGCCGAGAGCGTCGTGAAAGACAGTGTCGAAGTGATCCTCACGAGCAATGCCGCCGCGGATAGCCTCAGCCGCCCAGCGATGCAAGTCGCCGAGGCGGACATTGGTTTCTGGATCGGCGTCTTTACGCGTGCCCTTGACGACTTGGACGGCGTGATTGATGTTGTAATTGATGATGGCGTAGTAGTGAGGATCGATGGCGTCGCGTTCGGCACCCCACACGTCGACAGCATAATCGATGAGATCTTTGATGGCGTCGGAGCAGGAATGGTAGGGCATCAGGTAGGCTTGGCGCGTTTCGAACTGCATGCGCCGGTACTCGGCGGCGTGAATTGCCGCCAGCTCCTGCTCGAGCGCGTGGTACTTCGACAGGAAGGCGAGTTTCATCTGAAGCGCTTTTTTACCGGTGAAGCCCATGACAGCGAGAGTGAAGCCGTCCTGAGTAAGATAGTACAGACGCTGTTTGCGCCCGCGATTGTCGATGCAGTCGCCTTTAATGAAGTAATTCTGGATGTCCCCAAAATTGGGGATATTCAGAATTGAGTCAGGCTTTTCGACTTCGATCAGATCGGTGATGATTTTGTCGATATCGCGGACGAGATGATCGTGACGTTTTTCGAAGAAATTGGCGACGGTGCGGCTGTCGGCGACTGGGACGGGGATGCCGTCGACGATGTAGACGAGTGCGTTGGTTGTGTCGGTCATGTTGTTCACTCCTTTTTTGATTGACTATACGAATGGTGTTCAGGCTGTGCAAAAAAAATATTCATATCGAAAGTCGGGAAGACGGATTTGAAGCGTGCAAGGAAATTTTGCGACGGCAGACGTTCGTCGCCTTCGACTTTCCAATACAGCGACAACGACACGCCGAGCTTATCCGCCATTTCTTTTGCAGTAAAGTTATTAGCCTTGCGAAAGTCTTTCAAGTGACTCACCGTATCACCCCCCCTTAACTATACATAATGTATTGCAACTAAAGCAAATGATACTATACAAAGCGTATAATGTCAATAGACGAGAAAAAATTTTTTGCAAGTTACTTTACTGTTGACACAAATTGTGGTATAAGTATAAAAAACAAAGCGGTGGTGATGACGATGAAAACTGTATTGAAAAAATTACGCGAATATCGGGGATTGACACAGCAAGAGTTGAGTCGCGATTTACACGTTGCGCCGAGTGCGGTCGGTTTATGGGAGCAGGGACGCCGTTTACCCGATTATGCTAACCTTCGGCGAATTGCGCGATATTTCGGCGTCACCACGGATTATTTGCTGGGAAACGAAGTCGTTCCCCCGACATCAGACGATGAAAATCGATTACTAGACCAATACCGGCAACTCACAGCCAACGACAAACAGTTCGTGCACGAAATGATCGACCGGCTCGTTCCGGCATAAAAGCACTCGGAGGCGATCGGCTGAATTGCAATAAAAAACGCCGCACTCGGCGGCTGGAGTTGATCGATATGACATATGCGTTGGAGAGCCCGATCGGCTTGTTGCTGATCAGTCGGTATGATGCCGGACGATGGGCATTGCTTATCGGCGAGGATGATGTGTGCGGACCGTTCGAGACGCCGCTCACTCCCACAGAACCGGTTGCGATGCTTTCGACGACGCGCCTTTCACTGTGTCGGCGGCTTTGGCGGATTGGGCTCCATAAATCCGAACATATTGAGTTTCACTACGGCATTCAGCAAGTGACAAGCGTCCTCAACGTCGGTGTTATTGTTAAGTTTCTCGAGCGCGTAATTCATAAACTTCGCCGCAAACTCGCGCTGTTGCTGTTTCATTTCGTTCATTTTCATCACCTCGGCATGATTGTAGCACGTCCGTGCGGCGGAGGCAATAAAAAAACGCCCCGGTAATGGGGCGCGAAAATCACTTGACATTGCGATTGATCTCGGCGATCACGAGCTTGACAAGCCACGGCGGCGGAGTTCGACTGCCGTCACACCAATTCTGCACGGTGCGGTAAGGAGCGTCGAGCAGCTCGGCAAGAGCTTTGATGGAAAGCCCGGCGTCGCGTCTTGCGGCGTCGATTGCATTCTCAGACATGGAAGAACCGCCTCGCTTTCGTCGAGCGCAACACGAGCCGCCAGAACACGCTCACTGCACAACCGCCGGTGATGATGCCGATTGCCCAGTCGTGCCACGCACTCACGCCATTAAATGCAAACGCCACTATCAACCACATCACGAGTATGAACAATTCGAATTTCATAGCGACTGCGGCGGAAGATTTCCTCCACCGCTCTCAACTCCTTTCAAGCATATTATACACTCAATGATCCGTGTTGTCGACGCATCGAGTGTATTTTTCTGCAAAAAAAAAAGCCGCGCATGGCGGCAGGAACTCGGAGTTACGTGAGCGAGTGAGTGTCGAGAACGTCGATGATGGCGATCAGCGCGCGGCGGAGAGCCATGCGTTTGCCGACCATGTCGGTAAACAGAGTCTGCTTGGCGAGCCCATCAGCATCATCCATGTTGTTTTTAAGGCGCGCGGCGGCATCGTAGTAGTCGTCGAGGAAGGAGTGGATGTCGTCGACGCGATTGCGGAGGAGCCGCGATTCTTCTTGCACGTCATTAGCGACTTGATATTTGCGCGAGAGCCGCTCACGCGCGAGAGTCAATCGCTGTTGAAGAATGTATTCGTCGAGAATGGAATTCATGATCGCCGTGGTATCGATGAAGTAGTCGTCGAAGAGCTCGGAGATGATCTGCTCGGAGTGATGCAAGCCGGAGAGAGATTTGGCGGTGGGAGCGGGAATGTCGGCGGCGGCCTGCAGATCGAATTCGGCATTAGCCTTCTCGAACTCGTCGATCTCGGCGTTGAGAGCGTCGATGCGCGCGTCGATGTCGGCAAGGCGGCGTGCTTGTTCGTCGGACTTCGCCTTGAGCTCGGCGAGAATGGTGCTGAGTTTGCGCGTCATACGCATGGCAGGATACTCGTCAACGGCGACGGCGTCTTCATGGTCGGGAGTGCAGGGGACGAAGTAGGTTTTGTCGGTGAAGTCGTCGACCTTCGGGCGGACGAAGCGCGGCTGAGTGGTGTATTTGATTTCGTCATAGAGGACGGCATAGACGAAGCCCGTCTTATCGAGAGCCTTGCGGCGGAGCTTGCGCGCGACATCTTCGCCGACCTTCTTGGCGGTCACGATGGCGAAGATGCAGGTATTGACGGCGGCGAGATCGCGGAAGTCCTTGTGAATGACTTCCGCGGCGCGATGGATGAATTGGATAGCGTAGTCGCGGTTTTTGATGGCGTTTTCGACGCAGCGTTTTGCGCATTTGGTTTTGAGCGACTTGCAGATGGTGATGTAGAAGGTTTCGCGCTCGATGTCGGCGGTCATCTCATTGATGTTGGCGGCGTTGTAGAGCGGATGCTGTGCGGCTGCCTGTGCGTTGATTTTGATCTCGGTGTTTTTCATTGTGATAATCTCCTTCCGATTGCCTTGCGGCAATCATTTAATTGTTTTATGGTTGTATTATAATCATTCGACTATGGTTTGTCAATAGTTTTTTTTAAAAAATTTGACTTAAAAACATTGCGTGATATAATAGTGATCGGAAGGAGATGATCCTATGACGATCAACGAGAGAGTAAAGGCAGTGAGGAAAGCACTCGGCTTAAGTCAAGCGGCGTTTGCGAAGCGGATTGATCTCGGTCAAGCGGCAGTGAGTATGCTCGAGCAGGAAACGAATTCGGTCAGCGAGAGAAACATTCGGCAGATCAGCCGCGAGCTCAATGTGAATGAGACGTGGTTACGCGAAGGCACGGGCGAAATGTTTGCGGCGTCGACGGCGAAGGTAGATCGATTGCAATCGGACTTCAACTTGACGGCGGACGAGGCAGCGACGATGGCGGCGATCTTGACGGCGACGCCGGGCGAGCGGCGGAAGATACTTGAAGCGTTGCGGACGATAGCACGTCTGATACAGTAGCCTGCAGTTCGCGCGTGAGTGCAATAAAAAAAGCGGGAGGCATAAAACCTCCCGTTTTTAGTTTATCGGCAAAAGTCGGAGACGCCGCGCGCAATGGCGCGAGCGAAATCGTCTTGACAATCCATAAGAAGTCTGGCGTCGGCATCGTTGTCGATGAAAGCCGTTTCGACAAGCACTGCAGGCATGTCGGTGTTCTGCAAGACGTAGTAGCCTGCAGCCTTCGCGCCGCGATCCCAATACCGGCAGTTATGCTCGATCGAATTGACCAGCTGCCGATTGATGCACTCGGCGAGAGGCTTGCCCATCTCCGAGTATCGCGCGTAATAAGTTTCGGTGCCGCGCGCAATCGTGTTGGCGGCGTTGCAGTGAATCGACACGAATAAATCCGCCGCCCAATTATTCGCTTCGTCGCAAATGTCCTGCAAGCTGTCGTTTTGAAAGACGCGGCAGTCGTAGCCGACATTGGCGAGATACATGGCGACGCGTTCCCCGATTTTTGCGGCGATGACCGACTCGCACAGATTAAAGCGCGTGTTGATAGCACCGGGATCGACGCGACAGTCGGGAGCGTGCCCGGGATTGATGAAGACCTTCATGTCAATCACTCCTTAACAATGGTTTTGGTGACGTGATGCAGGACGCGAATTTCGCGAACCGACTCCGATAAATTCGAAATAACAGCCGATAACTCGTCGATTTTGCGCTCAACGCGAAAAAGCAGGAAGAAGCATATGGCAGTGGGTGCGCCGAATTGCGTCAAACCGTGAATCAATGTATCTTCCATTCGATCGCCTCCTAAATCCATTGATACCGCTAGCGGTATCAGCCGTGAATAGCCTTCAAATACGCGGGCGGTCCCGATATGATCCAATATTGGGAGCCGTTGTAATAGAGTTGGTATAAGCCCTTGACGAGGCAGGAGCCGTTGGTGGTGATCTGAGCTCCTGCGGCTGTGTAAAGAGCCTTCGCGCCGGTGTTGTTGATGTTGAGAGAAGGCGACGACGCCGTATTCGCCACCGACAGGTACCAATAGAAAGTAGAGCCGTTGACGGGATAAGCGCAAGACATGTCGGCGGTTTTTGCGGCGGTGGCGGCGGCGGTCGAAGTCGTCACGCACGGATTTGCCCAGCCCTTCATTCGCATAATGTATTCGTAGCAAGGCAGCGGCGCGCTGTGTAGAACCCAAAAGCCGTTTTCGGAAGTATAGGCATTGCCGAATTGATCGTATGCGGTATATGTCCCGGATCCAAAAAAACGGAAGTAGTAAATGCCGCGAACGAAAGAGCGCGCGGGCATAACTTCGGCGCGGAAGGAGTTGGCGTTGGCGATGACGGTCAGACCGGCGACGTAAGCGCAAGTGATTGCGCCCAGGTCATTGACATTGAATTGGAGAATGCCATCGACAGTAGTGTCCATCTGATTGTTGACTCTGAGCCAGCCGCCCGGCGCGGAGTAGTTCGGCACCGACACCTTCCAAAATGCAGAGATTTGAGCGTACAGGTTGCGTTTCGGATTGACGGCGGGCTGTTCACCGAAACCGCAGTTGCGAAGCGGATGCGGCAGGTTGGAGAGAGCCTCGCCGTACTCGCCGCTGATCACTCCGATGTGGTAACTCGCCATTACGCATCACCGCCCTTCGCGAACGGCAACAGAAACAGCACTTCGCCGTCTTCGTTTCTGAATTCCAATCCTTGCTCGGACATTTCAATGTCGGTAACCGCCTCCGCCTGCAATGTTGCAAGCATTTCTTCCGTGGTCAAGGTCAATCCCCCCTCGCAATCGACAGAGTGAACAGGATATCGCCGTTGGCGCGCGGGAAGACGATATCATCTCCGCGCCGGTACGGTCGAACCAGAATGCGATTGAAATTGAAGATGCCGTCCTTAGCGAGCGCGAGCGAATGCCCGTCGCGCTTTAGCACGCGTATCTTCGACGCATTCTTATGAGAAGAAGGCAGGAGCGGAATGAAATACCGCCCCGCCTTGATTTGCGGCGAGCCCATGTCGTCGTCGAACATGGGGATATCGCCGTCGGAAGTGTATAAAGCGCGCATCAGGAGCCGCTGGCGAGCGGAATGGTGAAGGCAGTGGTGCCATTGGCGCGCTTATAGACGAGATTGCCGCCGGCGTCGGTCTCGAAGACGAACGTCTCGGTCGAAGCGTCGGTTGCCGGCATTGACACCGCCACTTTCCCGTCCGCCCATTTCAATTGCGTGCCGCCCTCGATCGTTTCGAAGGTGAAAGTGCGCGTGACGAAAGTGCCCGAGCCGGTGATCATGGTATCGGAGTCGGCATTGAGAATGGGGTAAGCGTCGAGTTTCTGCGCTTGTGCGCTTGACATTAAACCGTTTTGAGCTGCCATGACTTATCAAGTCCTTTCAATTAATAGTACCCTGCGAAGGGCAAAGTGAACAAAGTGGTGCCGTCGGAAGATTTGACGGCGATGCCTGATGAGGTTTCTTCGAGAGTGAGAGAGTTGAGCCCGAGATTGGTGCGAGTGGCGGAGACGTCGGTAGGTGTGATGGAGCCGAGTTTCAACACGTTCGTCGAAGGATTGTATTGGAAGTCGGTATCGTAAACGCGCTTATTGTCGTCGGTGTTATCGGAGAACCAGACATTGCGAAAAACGTTAGTCGTAGCCGCTTCCACCGATGCAAATTTGGTAGCAGTGGCGGCGTTTCCCGCGAGGTTTCCCGAGAACGAAGCCGCCGTGACAGTGCCGGGGAAAGATGTATTACCTGAAGCGTCGAGGATAGTGGCGGTGCGCTTTAAAGTCGAAAAAACGCCGGTGTATTGTCTGAAGTAGATCGGTTCGGCGGCGTCGTCGGCAGTGGAAATCTCGAGGTAACCGGCATTGGAAGCAGTGCCGCCCGCGCGAATGCGAATGTAATCGTTGTCGGCGACCTGAGCGTAGACGAGATCGATTGCGTTCGAGCCTGAGGCGGAGTTTTGCGTTTTGAGAGCAGTGGTAGCCGCGCCGCCCGCACTCGCCGAGCCTGCGTAACTATGAGTATGCGAGCTTGCCGCCGCACCGATATTGGCGGGAGTAACAGTCTGCCAAGTGTTGTCATTGCGGAGGAAGATCGCGTTATTGGCGGTCTGAGTGGTCGGGACGTGATTGCCGTGAGATGCTGCTGCCGCGCCGACGTCAGCCGCGGTATGCGTATGCGATTTAGCCGCGTAAGAAGTGTCGTGATTATGAGACGACAACGCATAATCGCTGTGCGTGTGATTGCTTGCTGCCGCGCCGACGTCAGCCGCCGTGTGCGTGTGATTGCTGGCGGCTGCGCCGATATTGGCGGGAGTAAGATTGACATTGCCCGTCCGATAAGACGATTCGGCGTTGCCCTTGACACCGGTGACGGAGTTGACTTGCGCGCCCGCCGCGATGCCATTGAGCTTGATCTTGTCGTCTTTGGACATGAACCCGCCCGTCACGGTCGTGGCGGCATCATGCGAATGAGACGACAACGCATAATCGCTGTGCGTGTGATTGCTTGCCGCCGCACCGACGTCAGCCGCCGTGTGTGTGTGATTGCTTGCCGCGTATTGCGAGTGTGTATGATCCGCCGCCGCCGCGCCGATGTTCGCCGCAGTCAAATTCACATCTCCGGTTCGATACACCGATTCCGCGTCGCCTTTCACGCCGCTCACTGCGCCGCCGCCCAACCCTCCGCTCAGCGAGTCCAGTTTCGCCTTGTCCGCCGCGCTCATTATTCCATTCTGTACTGCCATTTGTCTCAACTCCTTCCCATAAAAACAGGGGAGCGTTGCCGCTCCCCCGCGCGTTGCCGAATTACGCGCCGTGATAAGAATCCGCCACAGTCGTCGTGCTCGTCTTGACGATCGTAAACGTGACGTTATTGACCGTCGCGCCGTTATCCGCAGCAAACACACTCTGAATGCTGTCGAATGCCGCAGGCCAGAGTGGATCGCCGCTGTTCTCGTCAGTGAGAGTCATGTTGACCGGCGCGGGCAGATTGAGCGTAGCCGTCTTACCGTCGCTGAGTGCCATCTTCAATTGCAGTTTACTCGAAGTTGCCATCGTACATTACCTCCTTAAGCGACCGTGAGCTCGCTGGTGTCGATCAAAGTCGTTTTGAACGGCGCGCCGTTGTACTCCGTCAGAGACATTAATGCCACCGCGAAGTTGCGAAGTTGCTCCGGAGTTGCCGTCTCTTTGACTTTGCCGAACGTCTGAGTGTAATCGCCCAGCCCGAGCAAGCCCGTGTCGTCGTACTCTGTCTTGTACGTGACCTTCACCGAGTACTTCTCATTGCTTTTGTTGACTGCCAAAGTGCCCATCCCCTTTCGCGACCGATCATATCACTCTTTCGGCGGAGTTATCGCCGTGATAAGCGCGCGGCGGAAGTTTCGCAATCTGGCGTAATACGTGGTCTCCGAGATATGGAAAGTGAGAGTCGCCTGCCTGTAATCGCCGCCCGCCACTCGGAAGAAGACCAATTGCCGGGTGAGTTCGTCGGACGACTCCAACACGCGTTCGATCACTTCGCCGAAGATCGATTCGCCGTTAATGTAGCGGCGCATCTCTTCATCGACTTCATGCATCAACGCGCGCCTTTGATCCATTACTCGTCCTCGCCGTCCACGTCAAGGTCTTCGAGGACGATCGGCTTGGGATCGTCGGCGGGGATCGTAATCGGCTCGAAAATCGGCTCGGGGATCGGCTCGGCTTCGACCGTCGGTTCTTCGAGCGGTCCGACGAACATATCTGCCTTCAGCTCCATTACCGGCGTCGACGCCTGCAGTTGCACGATCACATTCTGCATGTCGTCGAATGCCTTCTGCACGCCTTCGACTGCGGTTTTGAGTTGCAGGAAGGCTTCGTCGACGTCGTTTTGGGAATTGGCGTCGGGCTCGCCGTCAAGCTGCTCGAGCTTTTCGCGAATGTTGCTGATAACTCCCGCCACCGCGCACGATGCTTGCTCCAGCGAATCCCCCATTGGAATGAGAATGTTGTGTTGCAACAGCTCATACATATTCAATACGCGAATTACTTCTTCTTTCATGGATAAAAACCTCCCGATTAATCGTCACCGGACGTGCCGCCCGAGACGGTAGTGATGGTATCGACTGCGGATGTTTCGAATTTGTACCACGGTAGGGTTTCGGAGCTGGTAAACGAGCGAACCCACACGCGGCTGCCTTTGTGGTAGAAGAGTTGTTGAAGTGTTTTCGAGTTGCCGGAATTGCGGAAAACATTCATGTAATGAGTGCCGGTGGAAGAACCTGCAGGGCGATTTTTCCAATTGCCGAGCATGTGAAGGCGATAGAACCCTGCATCTGTGACTTTATTGAGATCGTATTCGTATTCGGCGGGATCAAGGTTGCGGGATTCGTAAGCCGACGTGGTAAGAGTAGTGTTGATCAGGAACGCGCCGTCGGATGCAGAATCGCTGTCGTAAACGACGTCGCCCGAAACGTCGCCGGTGAGCTTAATGCGCGAAATGGCGGGAGCGTCGATGAGTTGGTAACTGGTGATGGCAGTCCCTGATCGCACGGCGCGAAACCAAGCAATTGAGCCCGGAAGGGCGCATATCGGATTGGCGAGAAGCCCCCCATCGATGAGTGTGAGGACACTGCCGGGTATCACACCGCAGCGAGTGACGCATGGCGAGCCGAAACCGTTGATGTTGAATGCAATCACGCCTGCTGAATTGCCTTTGGTGAAGCAGACGGCGAAGACGTCGGGAATAGAATTGACGCCGTCGCCCGGATTGGCGATCGTAAAGACTTTTGTGGTTGCGGAAGCGTCGGTATCGCACACGGCGAAGAAATTGAGCGCGGCGGAGCCATCGAATGGGACGCCATTGACATTGCGCGCTGTGGTAAGTTTGGCGATGGTGCCGTTGGAGTTGCCGGTGCCGCCGTAAGCCGTGCCGAGAGTGCCCGCATTTACGTTGCTGGCATTCAAACCCGTGACGGGGATAGTGACGTTGGCGGATCCGTCGAAATCTGTGGGAGTGCCGGTTGCGCCGCCGCTCAGCGCAATCGTCCGCGCGGTGTGTAACTTCTTTGCATGATCGGCGAAAGCACCTATAATTTGCCATCGCTCATTCGAGTTGAGAGTAAAGAACACGATATTATATCGCCCATGGGTAAAAGCAAGATTGGTGCCGGAAAAGAATCCATTAACCGAGTCGGCAGGAGAGATGTACAATGCTCCGGTGTCGTTGACATTGAGAAGGGGATTTTCGGCAGTGTTTTGATAATCAAATCTTACGGCGATAATCGCTCCTACTTTCTTGGTGAAGTTCGGGATCGAAACCGTCTTGTATTTAGTGCCGGCGGCGGAGCTGCAGACGCCGTAGTGAATGATATTGGTGCCATTGGCGAGGTTGGTTTGAATGCCGTTGATGTGGACGTTATTGTAGAGTGCGAGGCATTTGCCCTCGGAATTGCCGGTGCCGCCGCGGAGAGTATCGAGAATGCCCTTGTTGGCGGCAGCCATGTCGAGGTTGGACGTGGTGATGCTGAGGTTGCCCGAGCCCGACCACGTCTCCGATCCCGAGACCGCGCCGCCGATCGACACGGTACGCGAGCTGTCGAAAGCCTTCGCCTTGCCGACAGTGACATTGTCGAGATTGGTTTGCCCGGTGCCGCCGCGTCCGACAGCGAGAGTGCCCGATGTAATGGACGTGGCATTGATGTTGCCGAGAGTGATGGTGGTAGTGCCCGACGATTGGAACTTCGAACCGCCCGACGCGCCGCCCGTGATCGTAACAGTGCAGTCCGACGCAAGCCAGCCTGCCTTCTGAGCATAAGCGACACTCTGCCCCGACGTATTCGTGCTCAACGCGCTCAACTTCTGAAAGTTCGCCGCCGTCATTAAACCGGCAGAGGTGGAGGTCGCGGCGTTGTAAGTCGTGTCCTTGGTTTTGACGCGAATCGTATCGCCGTCGCCCTTGGTAATGAGGAGCTCATTGGCGTCGCGCGAGTCTTCGTATTGAATGCTTTTGATGTAAGTGTCGGCAATGTCCTGTTCTTTCGCGTCGAGAGTGGCAAGGCGCGAATACGCCGCGAGAGTCGCGCCGCCCGACACCAATTGCGAATACGCGCCGTTCTTTTGCGCATAAGTCGATGCGATGTTGTTGCCGCTCGCGTCTTTTTCCGCCTTCTCGACAGTATCTGTCTTTTTGTAATAAGTCGACGTGATCACGTTGCCCGAGCCGTCACGTTCGGCTTTATAGGCAGTCGTGCAACTGTCTGCCTTCGACGCGTCAGCAGCCTTTGCAGTCAGACCGAGATATACGCTCGAGAGATTGTTGATTTTTGCGTCGACAGTGTTTTGATCATACGCGCCGATCATCGACGTGATCGCCGTGTCCAAACTCGCCACGCCGTCGGCGTAGCTCGGCAACATCAACTCATTGCCGTCCACCTTGAATTTAGTAACTTTGATTGCCATTAAAAATCCCCCTTAAGATTGCGAGTCAGAAGAAATGGCGTCGGCGTCGAGCTGATCTTCGACCGCGTCGATCAGAACGGTAGTGCCGTCGGTGCGAATGTACCAGATCGCGCCGGTAGACTCCGTCAGTTCGAGCACCGGACTCTTCGAATACGTGCCGTTTTGATATTCCAACCGAAGATCGAAGACCGCGTCCGACGCCATTTGCGCAAACAGCGAATCGCTCGCGCCGTTGCGTTCGAGATCCATCCACGCCGAATAATCGGTATCGGTCGGCTCGGTGTGGCTGATTTTGAGCGTCTTGATGGTTCGGAGCATCGGTCCCATTGCCAATTGCATTGCCGCTACGATGTTCGCCAGCCGCGCCAAATTCACTCGCAAGAATTGCGTGCGATTCGACAGGGCTTGCGCCTGCGCGTTGTCTATGCCCGTCACTCCGCCCAACACTTCGTCGGCTTGATACCGCGAATCCTCTGCCTCGAGGCAATATATACCCGGTACCCATTCCGACGTGTTCGGCAAATACGCCAGCGGCCGCAATGCTCCCGTGATCTTGTCGGTTCCGCGCCCTTGATACAGTGTATAATCCATTTGCTCGCCTCCTGTTCGTACCGCTTGCGGTTTCGTAACCGTTGTAATCAGAAATGCAGAGTATAAGTGCCCTGTATGACGATATCGGCTTCCTTGCCGATCGAACGCGAGCGCACCTGATGCGTGAGCATCGTGCTGTAGGTATCGAACAGTCCGAACTCGTGTATTTCCATGCCATTGGCGTCATTCTCCGACAATCGCCATGAAAAAATGGCGTCGCCGGCGTCGACTGTATGCCCTGTCACGGGGAACGTCAATTGGTTGGTGAGTGCGGTATCGGTATGAAACTCGGCATCAATGCCGGTGCCGACGCCGATCCGCTCCACGCCGTAAGTCGAGTCTCCCGCCACCAATTGCGCCAATCGGTGCCTGCCGCCGTCCACCACCAGATTATGCTCTTCGACGTGCTCAATCGCCACGCCGTTTTTGTAAACAGTGTATTGCAGAGTGCCCGTCACGCCCTGCCGCTCGTGGTAATGGTATTTCTGTTTCTTCTTCATAAGATAGCCTCCCAATCGCTGTTCGGAATGAGATATTCCGCAATGATGTTGCCGCAATTGCGGCATATTACGCGCACTGTCGAAATTTGCAGGTCGGTAATGAGAAATTCGCGATCGCCGAACCGAACCGCGCCATGCACAAAGTCGAAGTCTCTGCAACCGCAATTCGTACACGGATCGGCGCAATCCGCGCGCACTTCGCTCACCATCAGATCGAATGCGCGTTGCTCCGATTCGTCTTCGAAATGCACTGTCGTCGTGAGCACGCCGCAATGTCGGATCGCGCCGTTATGTTGATGCTTGCCGTTATGCCGCACGTATTGATACAAGCCGATATCGCCGACTTCCTCGCTCCCGACCGTGTCGAACGGCGTCGCAAGCACTGTCGCCACGCCGCGCTCGTCCGTCTCGCCAATCTCTTCATGATGCGAAAATCGCCGATCCGGCTCCGACATTTCGTCTGACACCGGTATGCTTTCTTCCCGATCGTATATCACTGCCGGTTCATTGGAATCGTAATACTCGACCGGTTGCGCCATGTCGAGAGTAACATCGAGATCGCCGTAATTGTCGCCGACTTCGACTTCCTCGCCGATTGTATGCCCGACCGTCACCACGCTGAACGTCGTCCCGATCGATTGATCGTCGTTCACTTCAATTGCGATCGCAAGTTGATGCTCGGGGAGCGGCGCGCATTCATCTCCCAATCCGCTCAGCGTAACCCCCATATCATGCTCTTGCGTCACCTCGGGGAATGCGTCTTCGCTGTTGCGGAGCACTTCTGTCGTCCGACTGTCTTCGGGAAATACCGAGTCGTGCTTGCTCTTGAACAGTATCTTCTCGAATGCATCGTCCGACGCCGCCACCGTGTCGCCGCGCGGCTCCAATTCCATTATCACTTCGATCACTTCGAAGTCCGACGCCTGATATTGCCCGTGATTCGCATTCGTGAACCAGCCGCGCCGACGCGATTGCCCATCGCGCCGCAATGTGCCGTTATGTCGAATGTATCTGCCGCGATCCACGTCCGACGCGCCGTCATACCGCGTGTTGTCGCGCCGATACGTGTACCAATCTTCGTACACGCGATCGACCAACAGCGTCTGATCGTCTTCGACTTCCTCACTCTCTTCAAAGTCGTGAATAAATCCGAAGAATTCCAAATGCGAACGCACATTCTTCGTCTCTGTCACGGCGCGCCGCAATCGATTCATCAATTCGAAGTCCGCGCTTTCTTCCGTCTCCGTGATATCCTGCATGATTCGGAAGTAGTACGGCTTGCCGCCATATTCAAACCATTCAATTACTTGCGCATCGCGAAAGACGTGCCGCGCGATCTTCTCCACAGCCGCCGGGGTTCCCTTGATCCTGTGATTGAGGATCGACTCGCGGATCAACTCGCGCTTCGCATCGAGCGTCAACGGCTCTAAGTCGAAATTATCCACGTGATACGCGCTCGCAAGCAATTCGATCAGCGTCTCGTCAAGCTCATTAAGCCGCGGCAGAAACAGCGTCTCCCACGTCGCTTCCGATACCAACTCCAATTGCGGCTCCAATGCGCTTTTGATCGCGACGATCCTCGCGTCTTCTTCCAACACTCGCGGCAATATGATCTTCGGTTTGTATATGCTGACCGTCGCAATCACTCCTTTCGATTAGTCGTCCTCCAACCCCCGATACAGCAAGTCCACGCTCGTCACAGACGCTACCGCGTCCGCCGCCACTGTCGCAAACGTCGGGTTCGACATCTCTACGCGTTTCACTCCCGCACTCAACAGCCGGTGCGTCAACTCCGACGGATTGATATCGCGCCCGAGACATGCACTCTGCCACTCTTGATATTCCGCCACTGCCTGATCCGCCGCCGCTTGTATTGCTACCGCGCGCGTCGCGTCCGAACGATTGATCCAATACCACGCGTTGATGTGATACGCCGCCACGTCCGGCGCGAGCACCGTCACATGATCCGTCAGCGGCCGCACGCTCCGTGCGTTCACTGCCTCGTCGACCGCATTCAACAGCTCGGTGTCGGGCAATTTCCCGCCCTCCAACAGCGGTCTCACTTCGACTTCTCCCGCACTCGGACTCGTCACCGACACGTCAATTATCGCTGTCGACGCATTCATCGCATGCCAACGATACGCTCCGCTCGACCCCGCATTGCTGAACTTCTCCGGTGCCTCGTGTATTCGCTCGCGCAACGACTCGTCCGATTCCATTTCCGCTCCGCCTTCTGTCTTCGTCACATTCTCCGCCGATTGCAGAAATGCTTGCGGATCGACTATTTGATTTATTTCGCCTTCAAGATAATCGTTGCCGACCACTCCGGTTCGCACGCACGTCGCTCCCGCCTCGAGCGTCGTCTCCCCTGCCAGAAACGTCACGTCTTCATCCAACGCAAAATACACATTGTCTCCCGCCGTAAAGCGTATTCCTGCAGGAATGTTCGTCGCTGCCGCACGCGCCGCAGACAGCGTCAAGCGCATCGTGCAAATTGCTGCGGTCGGCTGCTTCCGCTCCAATCCCACCAACGCTCCGAGATGTTCGAGATTGTCGCCCAACGCATACGCCAACAGATTTTGTTTCGCTACCTGATCGATCAAGTATCGCTGTTGCAAAATGATTGCCTCGACGCCGCGCAAGAATAAGCGTATCGGATCCGCACGCGCCAATTTCCGACCAAGTTGCGTCTCAACCGCCGCGCATACCTCCGCATCTATCGATTCTACGTCCGCACTCGCAAACGTCAACTCCGGCAGCTCTGTCAACTTCATGCCAGCTCCTCCTCGATCACTATGATCGCCTTCGGCTCTACTCTGCCGTCAAGCGCACTTACATTCATCTCCAACGATTTTAATCGCGCGCGCGGCTCGCAGTCCGCTATCTGCCGCGCCAAGTCCGACGCCAATCGATTTTGCGCAACTCCTATCGGCGCGTCCAGTAAATCCGCGTCGATACCCAACTCCCGATCCAACGGCACGCTCCCGCGCCACACACTCAGCAACATCCTAACATTCTGTATCACTTCTTCTACCACATTCCGCGGCGCAAACTCTACTCCCGCGCTTAAATCTACTGCCAACGTCACAATACCGCCTCCCGCAATGTCACGTCCACCGTCGCCAACCATTTCAAACCGTACCGATCCGCGTAATTGAGCGTCTCATTTATCTCCGACACATACCAGCGATCATAACCGATCACTTCCCCTCCGAGGATAAAATAATACGCCACTCCCGAGTTCACCATGCTGTCGAGCTTTATCAGCTCGGTCTCCACGTCCACTCCCAAATCTCGGTTCAACTGCATCGTAAACGTGATCTCGCTCGCTTCACCTCCGATATACTCCAATACCGATTTCTCGCCGCCCAACACGTCGTGGCTCGCTATCCGCGCCCGCGTCTTGCGTTTGTAGTCTTTCAGCGTCTCTACCTTCGCATTCGACACCACGAAGATCAACGGCCCCAACGCTCCTATCATTCCGGGCGTTCGCATCGCTGCCTTCTTGTATTCGATCGCCGCAGGATCACCACGATTGCCGCTCTCCGATCGCCGTCGCTTCATCGCTATTCCGCCTATCACGCTCCACCAATCCATCTCTTCACCCCCATAAAAAAAGACGCTCTTCTCAGCCGCCTATAAACACATTCGGACTGCCGTCCTGTATCTCGCCGAAGTGCCCGCAATCCTCGCACTTCGTCATTTCACCGGCGCGCATCGCCGCCTTGCCGTTGACGAACACTGTCGTCGAGCCGCCGCGTCCCAAAAATTCTCCGCCATGTCGACAGCCGCAACTGCCGCGATCGCCGCGCCGAAACGCTCCCGCGCCATTGATAAACACATTCTCACTGCATTCCGCGCATTGCCCGTGCCGCCAGTGCGGACAACATTTATGCCCATCGTCGCATATCCCCGCCGTCATATCTCCGCTCCGCGCCGCATTCATCCTCATCACTCCATGTTCAAATGTATTTGCGCACCGCTTATATACACATTCCCCGCCGCCGAAATCGATATGTCATTCGCCGCCGTCACATTCAATTTCCCTTCGTCGTATTCAATCAGCGTGCCGTCCTCGAAACATATTCGCCGTCCCCCCGACTTAGTCGGCGGATCGGGCTCCGTCCAGCGAGTACCCAAGATCCATCCTTCCCCGCTCTCTTCCGCATTCGCCGCCATTAAACACACCGCAGTGTCACCCACGCTCGGCAACCAATAATCCCCGCACACGCTGCTCGCTCCGCGACTCAATATCGCCAATTCGCTCGATACCAACCCGTCCCGATCCTCAAAATTCACGCGCGCCGTCATTAATTCCCCATTCACTTCGCTCACTATCCCCTCGCGAATCAATCGCCTCTCATCCACATTTGCTCATCTCCAATTGCACTTCGTAGCCGCTACCGGTAACCGTGTGCGTCGCTTTGTTTATCAAATGCTTGCCGTCATACGACTTAAATCCTTCCAACGTGATGTTCGCTCCCGCGCGATAATTAAAATCTCCGACCAGCGTCAGGTTGATCTTGCATTCCTCGCGGTTCTTCTCCCGCAATTTCTTCTTCGCCAATGCCGCAGCTTCCCCCGAGTCTCTCACTTTCGCGTTGATCTTCAACTTCTTGCCGCCGCCGCCCAACAGCCCGACCAATTCTCCCCCGCTGCTCGCCGTGCCGCTGTACGTTTCGCCCTTGCGTCCATGTCGGTATTTCACTTCGCAACTCCCGTACACTTCATTCAGCGTCTGCCGAGCACTAAATCTCTTTACACAATGCCCCTCACGCACTGTCGCTATGCTCCCGCGCGCTTCATACCTCTCGTATTCAAACACTATCAATTGCTTATTGTTTACCTTCAACGCCATTCCTTTGTCTCCGCACAGTCGATGCAGAAACTTCAAATCCGACTCCTCACTCTGCTCCGCACGCTCGATCACCGGATTGCTCCCCGCATCGTAGATCAATCGCAATCCCGCGCGTCCCGCTATATCTCCTGCTATCTGCATCAGCGTCACTTGCTCCCAACTCCGACTGCTCTCCACATTCTTCGCCGCACTTCCCGGCGGGATGCTCGTCGCCTTGATCTTGCATTCGCTCGGCGGCAGACTGTTCTCTACTTCATCTATCGTAAATTCCCCCAACTCCATTCGATTAAAGTCCTCGTCCACCAGCGTCAATTCCAAACTCGCGCCGCGCGGCGGTAACCATTCCCCCATAAACACTCTCTCGTCGTCGCGCAACGTCACCTCCAGCGTATCTGCCTCCCCGTCCATTACCTCCCGGTAGCTCACGCTCTTGATGTACCGCGCCAGCGTCCCGCTCACATTCTTCCCCTTCATTTTCAATTCGATCGTCGTTTTCATAGCTCTCCCACATAACTCGGCTCGTATATGTCGAACCCATATTCCTCAATCACTTCATGCCAACCTCGCTCGATGTATATCCGCCGCGCCAACCCTCGCCGATCCCGCGCCCAGTGGTGCTGACGTATCCCCAATTCCTCCAACAATAACGCATCGCGCCACGTGTAATACCTGTCCAAACAAAATTCCTCTATCGCTTTTATTCGTCCCAACAATGCATTAATCGCCGCCGTGATCGCCGTCGGCCACGTCGTCTCCAACAACACGTGTCGATACGTCTCTATCACTCCGCCGCTCCCCACTGTTTGCAGCTCGACCTCGTATTGCGATACAAATGCCGACGTTCCTATCGTCATTATCCCCTCGAACACATCATCTTCCGCAAATACGTCCCCTATCACTTCATATCCGATCGGATAATCACTCGGCAATTCCGGCAGTAACTCGCTGTGCTCAAATTCTATCCCCGTCAAAAACTCTTCAAACACCACGCGCCTGTGCGTCTCTTTCATTTGATCACCCAGCGTCCCCGCTCGATCAAAATACCGACGTACCGCGCTCTCTACCGTGCTGAATAACTTCCGTCCGCCAGCGGGACTCGCCGCTTTCAGCTCCCCCAACCGCATCAGCACTTCTTCCTCTGTTCTCATATCAGTCCTCCCACGGCGCGCGCCCTATCACACGTCCGCTGCTCACGCTCGGCAACTCCATTTCCTCGCCGCCTTCGAACACTTGCTTCGTCAACCATTGCCGATTCGCGTCCATCAATGCCGACGTATGCCGAACGTCTCCCAGCTCACGCCACGCTATCACGTCAAAACTCTCGCCTTGCCGACATTCGTATTTCAATAGCTCCACCTCGCCTTCTCGTGCCGATATCGCGCCAATTGCTCTTCAAACGTCTCGCGTATCTGCGGCACCGACTCGCTCACCCCGCGCTTTACTTCCTCTCGATCCACATTGCCTTCAAAGTGAAAATGCAGTTCGATCGGCGGCAGCATCGTTAACGCGTCCGTGCCGGTCGCACTCGTGTTCTCCAGCTCCGATAACGCTCCGGGGATTATTCCCTCCGATCGCGTCGGATTGAGCGTCGTCAGCATCTCGGTGAAGATGTTCATCAATCCGCCCGACGCGAATACCGATTCCGGTTGCTTGCGTTGCTGTGTCGTTATATCGAAGTTGTATGGAAGTTGTAGAGAAGTTGTAGAGAAGTTGTAATTCGGTATCAATCGCGGCTGTTCCTGATTGCCTCCGCTCAGGAGATTTATCAGCTCGATGAGCGGATTGCTCGGCGCGAAGATCGATTCTGCCTTCGGTCTCGACTCTGCCTTCGGTCTCGATTGCGGCAAGATCGGGATATGCCCTTGCCCTGCTATCTCAGGCAATTGCGTCTCGATCGGCTGTTTCGGTTTCGATTGCGGCAGGATCGGTATTTCCGATTGCCCCGCCATTGGCGGCAGTGTCGTTTCGATCGGCAGTTGCTTTTCCGATTGCGGCAATACTCCGAGCATCGCACCGGTCGTCTGCCATAACGCTATCGATCGCGACGAATTGTCGATCGGGATCGCTGCCTCCGCCGACTTCTCCGCAAACCACGTCAAATGCGCTCCTCGCGCGAAGATTCCGCCTTCCGCATGCCCTCCGATCGACGACACCGCTCCCGTCACCGCCGCACTCGCACTCGCCGCCGCACTCGTTAAGCTGCTGAAACTTATCGACGCTATCGCCGACGCGATCGACTGCACCATCCCCAAGATCCCGCTCAATGCCGCCTCCGCTACCGCGCGCGCGCCATTAAACACCGACGCGAATACTCCCACCAGCCCGCTCAGCACCGCTGGAATATCGCCTTGAAATACCGCCGTGAATACGCCGAGTATTTGCGCGGCTACGTCGAGTACCGCCGCCACTACCTCCGCAAACGTCGTTATTACCGCGCTCGAAAAACTCGCGAATATCTCGAGACAAGCCATGAGTGCCGTGACAAGTCCGCTGCCGATTGCGTCCGTGATCGACTGTATCGCCTGTCCGAGTGCCGTGTCCTCTCCGAACGCCGCTTGCAATTGCGCCCACGCTTCCTGCACTCGCGCTATTGACGGCTCTATCGTCGTAAACGCATTCGTAAACGCGTTCGTCAATCGGTCTCCTATCGAACTGAGGAACGTCGATATCTGTTCCCAATTGCTTTGCACTACGTTGAAGACGCCGTACAACGCCGCTCCTACCGCCAATATCCCCGCCGTCACCGGCGAAAATGAGAACGACAGGATCGTACGCAATGCGCCTCCGAGACTCGTCACTGCCGTCATCACCATGCTCAGTCCGCCGCTCAACGCCGTCGCTATGTTAAATCCGGCTATCGCATTTTTCACACTCGATACGCCGCCGAGGATCGATGTAAACGCGCCTTGAAACATTGATACGAGGCTCGTGCCCAATACCGCCCAGCCGCTCACTTTCATCATCGGAGCGAGTTTCGCGCCAATCCCCGACGCCGCCGCTCCCGCCTTCGCCGCACTCCCCGCCGCCGCGCTCGCACTCCCTGCCGCACTCGCCGCAGCATTCGCCGCAGCCGCACTTCCTGCCGCCGCATTCCCTATCGCTCCCGCGTTCGCTGCATTCGCAATCGTCGGTGCCGCACTTGCCACTTTCGCCGCGCTTGCTGCATTCGCTGCATTCGCAATCGTCGGTGCCGCGCTCGCTGCTTTCGCCGCGCTTGCTGCATTCGCTGTCGCATTCGTAACTGCTGTAGGTAATGTCGCATTCTTACGCGGACGCCCACGCCCGCGCTTCGCCTCTGCTGCTACTGTCGTCGGCGCGATCGGCGGCACTCCCCCGCGACTCGCCGCAGCATTCGCCGCACTCGCCGCTCCCGCACTCGCCGCCGCTTTCGCCGCCGCTGCTCCTGCCACATTCACTCCCAGCACGCTCGCCATTTGCGCCGCCGTCCGCAACCCCGCCGTCGCCTTCAGCAGCTCCAACGTCGACTTCGCAAATTGCAATCCCGCCAATGCCGCACGGAATATCGCCAATCCGGAGATCGTCGCCGCTATCGCCGCAGTCAATCCTCCGAACGCCTTGATCAATCCGGGATTCTCTTTGGCAAATTCCGCCGCAGAACGCGCCAACGACGTCAATCCTTCCAACGCGCTTTTCAACGTCGGCAGAAATGCATTCCCGACTCCGATCTGTACTGCCTCCAACGCCGACTTCAGACTGATCCACGCGCCTTCCGCATTCTCCATCATTACCGCAGACGTTTGCTCCGCAGAACCCGCGCTCTTATCCAAGTCCTCCGTGAATTTCGCCAAGCCCTTGCTCGTCGCGTTTAGAATATTCACCGCGCCGCTCGCCGCATTCTTACCAAATAATGCCGACGCTATCGCCAATTGCTCCCGATTCGACTTCCCGCTCATCTTCTCGTCCCATTGCTGCGCAAAGTCGAAAAATCCGCGCTTGAGTTTCGCCTCCATCTCGGGATTCATCTGGTCAAGATTAAATCCCTCCGACGACAAGATATCCTGCGCGCCCATCCATTCCTTCATCGCGTCGCTCAGCACTATCCCGTTCTGTTGCATCGCTTCAAACGCTTGCTTCGGCGGCGCGCTCAATCGTAAGAACATCGACCTCATCGACGTTCCTGCCATGCTCGCTTGCACTCCTGCATCATGCGAGAACTTCGCCATTGCTATCGATTCCGATATGTCCGACCCGAAGCCGCGCGCTATCGGTGCAGCATATTTCAGCGTCTCTCCCAACATCGATAACGTCATATTCGCGTGCGTCGTTCCGTACGTCATTTTATCGGCGTATTCATTGATCTTCGCGCCGATTTTCGGATCATTCCAATCCTCTCCGAACGCCGTCATTACGTTCGTTATGATATCCGCCGCCTGCTCAAAACTCGAACCCGTTGCCGTCGCCAGATTTACTATCGGTTTCAATCCCTGCCGAATCACTTCGTCCGACATGCCCGCCATTGCCATGAAGTTACCGGCATTCGCCGCCTCTGTCGCGCTGAACTTCGTCGTCCGTCCGATCTCCATGTACACTTCGCGCAACATCTCTGTCTGCCGATTCGCCAACGCAATCTGCTCGCTGTCTCCCGAGTTCAGCCGATCCATCTGCGTCAATGCCTTCGTCTTCGACACCGCCGCCTCGAACGTCATCGCCGTCCGCGTCGCTTCTGCCAACGGCTCTATTATCTGCCGACTCGTGTCCAACGCATTTGATACATTCCCTATCGCTGTATTAAAATTTTGCCCATGCCGTTCTACCGCGTCGTTTGCGTTCAGCACATTCTTCCGACTTTGTTGGTACAACGCATTCGTCGCTCGCGTTATGTCATTGCTCAATTGCGCTTGCGCGCGTGATAAATTGCTTGTCGCATATCCCGCCGCATTCAATTGCCCTGCCAATGCGCTTAATTCCGACTTCTGACTTCGAAACGTCGCATTCACTCGCGCCAATTCCCGCTGCGCTTGCTGCTTCGCTTCGTTTTGCTGTCGACTCTTTTCAAACCCCGATGCGTATTGCTCACGCAACGCTTTCAATTCTCGCGTTGCATTCTGCCGTTCCGACGACGTCCGCGCACTGTCGCGCAATCGCTCCTGCTGACGTATTTGCTCGTGCAATTTCGCATTCTGATCCAACGTCTGCCGCCATTGCCGACTCCGATCAGACAATTGCTTCTGCGCATTGTAATATTTGACTTGTTGCTGACCCAGCGCGCCTTGCAACGCTTTGTACTTCTCCAACGCTGTTTGCAATTGCCGCAAGGCATTCAATTGTTTGCTCAACGCTCCGGTATCTGCCAACTTCGGCGTCGTCGCTGTCGTCGCTTCTTTCATTCCGCGCATCGCATTTCTCGCCGTCGCTATCGCTCTCAGCAGACTCCCGCTCACTTCGCCGCTAATCCGATAGATCGTCTCGAGTACTTTTGCCATTCTTTTCTTACCTCCGGAGGTGCCTTCTTATGTATTACGGCGTCAATCGTGACGGCTTCGATCGCTTCGACTTTGACATCGAAAGGCGACTCGCAAGAGCCGCCTTTTTTCAATGTCTGCGTTTCGACGCTTCCTGCATAATCCGCACCTGCTCGCTCCTGTGCTCATTGATCTCCTCGAGCCAGTCCTTCAATTCGCACGCGCTCCGCAGGTACCAATATTCCACTCCGCCATATTCCGCGCATCTCACCGCTATTTGTCGGTAGAGTTTGCTTGCGCTTCTTTCTCTTCCGAACCAACGTACAAAAAAGTGAACACTTCGGTTGTGAGCTCATTGTACTCGCGCAACGGCAATCTCTTGATCTCCGGTACCGGCACATTAAGCGCATAGCTCGCCAACCGCGCCTGAAACGCTTTGTTCGTCGCCACAAACGCCGCATTATTGCCTGACTTCATTTCCTCGCGCTCCGCACGCTCGAAGTCGTAGCCCGTCAGCCCTTCCAATCCCGCACGCAATTTCTCCTGCGTTTCGCCATTCCAAGTAAACGCGTAATTCTCCATCTCGCGACTCCTCACAATCCTACCGCTTTCTTATACGCCGCCGTTTGATCCGCGCCGTTGATCTTGAACACGTAATTCAGCTTGTCGAACTCGAGCACTGTCTTATTCGAGATTCGATACGTCATCGTCACCACTTCGAGCGTCGTCTCCGCGTCCACCGTCGAACTCGGCTCCCATTTCCCCAAGTTCAGCGTCTTCGGCACCCCCACCACTTCTATGTGATGGCTCGGATCGCTGAATTTCCCAGTGCCGCCATCGTAATGCTCCTGATCACTGTACAGCGACAGCGAGATCGATTCATGCTTCGTTATCTCCGCCGCCGCTTTCTCCAACGTCCGCCACGTCAACTTCATCTCCAGACTGTTGAGATTGCCGCGAACCGGCATCGTCAGCGTTCCCATCAGTCCCGCGCCCTTCATCTCGATCGTCTCATACTCGATGTTCGGCAACTCCACATTCGCCATTCCCAGCAATCGGCTCGTTCCCTTCAAGTATACCTCGAAGTTCACTACTCCTATCCCTTGCGCCACTATGTTCGCCATTCTCTTTCACCTCATTCAAATACGCTCGCCTGATACGTCGCATCATACTCCAGCGTAAACATTATCTCACGCATCGGACTCGGCGGCGTCACATACACTCGAAATGTCACTTTCCCGTCCGCCAAGTCTGCCTCGCTGTTGTCTTCTTCCAAAAACTCCACGCGTCCACCCAGCAATGCTCCTCGACTCGTCAAGCCGTTCAGATACACATTCGCGCTGTTCACCACGCTGTCTATCTGCCTCTTGATTATCGGCTCGTCCAATTGCGACCAGAAATTCCTCACCAATGCCGCTTTCACGTAATTAAACATTCGTCTCACGCTGATCCAACTGTCTTTCGGATCGCTGTTCCCGGGATATGCGCTCGTCCGATTCCCCCAGAACTTCCAACCGTTGAAGTTCAGCACTGTCACTATCCCCTCGCCGTTGAGCACTCGCGCCGCATCTTCCCCGAAGTAATTGTCGCTACCGTCAAGGTTGCACATCCCCGAGATCAATGCCTCTCTGTTGCTCGGAGAACGGTACGGAATATCATCATCCTCCGACGTCTGCCGCGCCATTCGCCCTGCCAAGTGCGTGCTCAGATGCTGCACTCTATCGCCGTACTTCACCGCAGGATAGCACACCACCAAGTGCTTATCGCTATAGCCGTACGTCGTCTTGATTCGCGCCGCCTCACTGTAGCCTCCGATTAGCGCAGTCGGTAAATCCGCTATCCCCAACGCACTGAAATGTCCGTTCACCAGCTCCGCCTTCGCGCCCAATTTCAAGCCGACTCCCGTCGCTTCGCTCCAGCCGGGCGCAATTATCACTCCGATCGTCAACCCGAATCGGCTGTACACCTCCGATATCACTTCCAATCCCGTGCATTTGCCAGTCGTCGCATTCACGCTTCCCGACACGTCCATCGACACTACCTTCGTCACGTCAGGCTCCGCGTAGCTCACATACACTTGCGCTCCCAACGTATAATCCGAAGGCAACGTGAGCACTGTCGTGTCGGTCGTCGCGCTCGCTACCGTCACCGCACTGCTGATATCCGTCCACACTTCTTCCGAGTCTACGTCTCCGTCACTGTCCGAATCGCTGTCCGATTGCACACGCGTCTTCGTCTCCACCTTCACCGAACCGATCACGTCCCCTTCGATCGTGATCGTGTGCGCCAATGTCGCCTGCTTCATCTCGCGTTCGTGTTGCGTCTGATGCATACTCGGATCAAACACATTCACAAATACCACCGGCGCGACCTGATACAGCCCGAACAGCACGTCCATTGCCTCGCACAACGTGTATTTCGTCGTGTCGCTCGAATATCCCAACCGCGCCGCAGCTTCAGTGTACGTGTTGCACAACACCGGCTCATTCGCCGCTGCTGGAGTCGTCGCTTGCCGAATCGGACTCGTTCCCACCACCATCACTACGCCATCATCCTGCCGCGACAGGATTTGCAAATCCGTCGCTTTCTCTACCGTGTAAATTCCGTGCCTGTAACTCATTGCCTCTTCGACCTCTCTTCCAACGCTTGATACATCATGTACCGCAACGTCATAAATCCATAAAAAAACGGCACCGGTTGCCTCTCCAATACCTCTGCCGTCAGAGGCGTTATCAATCGATACCGACCGTCCAACAGCTGCTTCTTCAACAAGCCCAACCGCACCGTGTCCATCATATTCAGCAAGTCGCGCCAGCCGTCCCGATCTTCGCTGTATGTTCCCAGCGTCAGATCAACCGTCAGCTCCGCGCGCTCGTCGTCTTCCATCGTCCGCAAACTCACCCCGATCAGCGGATGATATTCCTCCGCATCGTCGTGCTCGAACACTTCTTCAGGGATCAGCTGTTCGTAGACCGTCACGCGTTTCTCGCCGCCGCCGTCGCTCTCCAGCCGATAATCCTTGACTACGTCACGCACATACGCGCTCAATGCCAATACCAGTCCCACTCCCGTCATTCACATCAACCTCGCATTCACCAGCGACTCTACATTCATCTCCGTCAGCCGCTTCGCCAGCCGTCTCTCTATGAATTTCAACACCGGCGTCGCCGGCTCCGACTCATGCCCTGCCATTTCCGCCACACTCGCGCCTTTGATTGCCGCGATCGGATATCGCGCCGCGCCCAGTCGATGCATCACCGTACGATACATAAACGCGCGCCGATCCGTCCACCCGCTCCCGCGCAACGGCTCCGCATACAAGTAGCTCCGACGCGTCGGCTTCTTGTGTTTGAAATGCGTGATGTTCTCTCGCGACGCCGCAATTTTTAAATCCGCTCCCGCATTCCCGCGTCCGCGCAGTTTGATCTTGCCCGCGATCGAGCCTTTGTATGTGTATCTCTGCCGAATCAACGAGATCAGCTTCGGTTTTGCCTCGCGCAACGTCTCTCGCGCTATCGCACTCGCTCCGCGCCGCGCCGCATTCCCCTCGCGCGTCCGCCGTTCCTGCCGTGTTACTTCGATCCGAAACATCAGCCTTTCCTCCCACGATACCGACTCAGCTCCAACCGACACATCCCAAATTCGCTCTCAGAATGATCCACCGTGTAGCTCTTGCCGCGAAACGTCACGCGCTCCTTCTCGCGCGGCAGCTCCGACTTCTTTCGCAAAAAATCCGACGCGCGAAACGTCAACCGCACGTGATCACCATGCAATCCCATATAATCGTCCTGCACTCTCCCGCTCATCGCGTCCCGATAGAATTGGTACGACACCTTCAACAGCACTCCGCAAAATTCGCGGATCGTCGCAAACTCCTCCACATTCAGAAACGCGTCCAAATCTGCCAGCATCGCCTCTCGAAAACTCATACCTTCACCGTCGCATGCAGATATTTCCCCGTCACGTCCGGCACCAATACGAATCGACTGTACATCGTCAGCGACAGCGTGTTCGACTCTTTGTTGATCGTGTAGCTCGGTACCAGCGGCGCAGCATACGTCGCAAATCCGCTCTCGCTGTCGTCGATCTTCACTATCGCCGCGTGTTGACACGTACCCAATCCGGGCACTCCGAGGATCACATCGTCTTCGCCGAGGAACGACTGCAAGACGCCTTGATCGTTGGTGTACGTCGCGTTGTATGCCACGATCGTCATTCCCAACGCTCCGATCGTCCCCACGTATTGCACTTGCGGCGAGATGTATTGCGGCACCATGCTCGCCATCGCCATGCTCTCTCGATTCGGCACGCTCAGCCAGTCAAACAGCTCTTTGTTCTTTCGCAAATATCCCGGCACATTCTTGCCAACCACCAGCAATGGCGGTATCTCTCCCGCATCTTCCTGTATACGCTCGCTCATTTCCTGCAGACAATCGAAGATCGACGTACCCGACGCATCCCAACTATCCGTGATTGTCACTTCTCTGTTCACATCAAACGAAATTCGATCAATTCGCCGCAATCGCCCATCGTCCGCATACCCGTCCACCGTGATCGCGCCCGTCGTCAGTAACTCGCTCGCCATTTGCTCCTTCCGGTTTTGGATCATTCCCATCAAATCCACCAGATCGTCCGCCTGCAATTTCGATTGCCGCTCCTCCGCCGACACTGTCGAGAAGTACGGCATTTCTCCGAATCCGCGTTTCGTCACGTCCCGGTGCGTGATCAATCGTCTCGGCGCAACAGTCGGTGGCGAATACACTCGAAACGTCGAGCCCTGTCGACTCACATTCACGCCGCGCGCGCCGTCGACGATGTACGGCGCAAGTCTCTCACGCCCGCGCTTCCGATACTCCATCATTACCGTGTCCGTCGCCGATACCTCGACCGTCGGAAAGAATGTGTCCACCAGATAGTTCGCCGCAGGTTTGATCTGCTCTACCGCCCGGATCAAACTTATCGTGTCGTTGTATTCAATCACTTAAATCACCTCCGTCAAATAAATACCCTGCCGACGCATTTCTGCCTCGAACGCCGCCACGCTCGTGTCGCTCGATACCTTCAATGCCGATCGATTGAATCGCCCGCTCGTGTACACTGTCGTATCTGTCTGCAGCGACGCATCTTCCGCCGCTATAAACAGCTCCGGTCGCATCGTCGCGTCCATCGCCGTCGCCGCATGCACCGTCACATCCGATCCAACTCCGCGTCCCGCCAAGATTGCGCCGCGCTCAATCGTCGTGTCGCTCGTTATCAGCACATTCCGATTGAAGAACACTACCTCCGCGCCGCCAATCAACCGGTCATAACTCGCTCCGGGCTGTGTGCTCATCCCCATCATTGCTTATTCCCCCTCGCATATTTCAACACGCCTTCAATCGCCGTCTCCTTCGCATCAATCGTCGGGCTGCTCGCTTTCACTTCCGACGAGCCGCTCAACAGATTGTCGCTGATCAATGCGCAAATCCGATCCGCCGCGTCTGCCTCCACCTTCAGCCGCTCATTCTCCATCTTCAATGCCTCTATCTCCGCGTCCGCCGCCTTCAACCGCTCGATCACCAGCGGCATCGTCGCCGCACCGGACACTCCCAACCAATCTATAAACGCGTCCGCGTGCGCTCCGCCAGTCTTTTCGTACTTCGCCTCCGACGCCTTTTTCACTCCGAAGAACTTCTGCAGTTTCTCCCACAAATCCACATTCGACATCTTCCGCTCCATTGTTCGCATACCCTCCGCTTTCTTATAACGTCGCAAGTCTATCGCCACGCTGTTGACATACAGCACACCATTGCTCTCTTGCGCCCATACGTCAAAATCGTCGATCTCATCCACAAATCCCAACATTACCGCGTCTACCGCGCTCAGCCACGTCTCACTCTCGATCATCCCGCGCAATTCTTCTTCGCTCAAGCGCGTCTTATTCCGGTACACTTCTATCAGCGTACCCTCGATCGCTTTCAACGCGCTCACCATGCTCGACAGTTCCTCTGCCTCGTATCGCCCTTCCAATTCCGCCGCAGGATTGTGGATCATAAATATCCCCCCGCGCGCCATTATCGAATGTCCGCCGCACGCCACGATCGTCGCCGCGCTCATGCACACTCCCGTGATGTACACCGTCACTCCGGGGCGATACGCTCGCAACCGATTGTATAACCGCAACGCCGCAAATACGTCTCCCCCGCCGCTGTTCAGTCGTAGTGTCAGCGGCTCCCGCTCGTCGGGCTCTTGCTCTTCGATCGGTTTCAGCTCCGGCTCTTCTCCCAGCAGCTCCAACACTCGATCCACACGCTCCTGCGTGAGCTCTCCTTCAATCTTCACTTCCATTGCCTTCATCCCCCATCAGTTCTCTCTCATGTTTCAATTGCTCCAGCGTCTGCCGAAAATCCGAACCGCTGAGCTCCGCTGCTTCCCGCTCGTGCGTCGTCAACCCCAATTCCATTCGCAATGCCGCCGCTTGCGCCTCTTTCAGCGGATCCAAACTCGACATCGTCGGACCGTAAAAATCGCATTCGCTCCACGCCGCGCGCATTCGCGCGTCTGCAAAAAATCCCGGCGCGTTCAATCGACCCAGCCCGACCGCTTCCTCTAACCACATCTGATAGATCGGTCGGCAGAAGTCTCTTATAAACCATTCCCGACGCTGTTGAAATTCGTCATTCGCCTGCAATAATGCCGCTCGACTCGCCGAGTAACTCGAATTGAACGATTGCGTCAACACCTCAGCAGGTATCCCCAACGCGCTTCCGATCTGTTGCGTCAGCTTGCCGACGAACGCGGGAAATGCGCTTGTCGATTGCCCGCTGTCCACTGTCTTTACGTCCACTCCGCGCGGCAATGCATTCAGCGTCCCGCTACCCAACTTCAACTCTTTCAAGTCCAATTCGGCTTCCTCGGGCATTTCCCCGCCATTGCGTAACATCTCATTGATATCGTAATTCTGATTCGGCTGTATAAAAAACAGGCTGAAGAACGACTTGACGATTGCGCTCGCCAATTCGGCGTTGGTATACCGCGATACTTGCTTTAGCGGCTCGATCACGCTCGACAAGTACGGCACTCCCCGATATTGCCCGGGACGTATGTCGTGCGCCACTTGCAACAGGTTCGGATAGCCGCTCTCGCCGAACGCCGACACTCGCGCCCAGCGCGTGATCATATCACGCCCGACAAGATCGTTCGGCACTCTGTTCGACACGTAGATCGCTTGCAATTCCCCTGCATCATCGACTTCAATACCGCTCACTATACGATTGCCGTTCGCCGCTCTGCCTTCCACCGGCGTGTACGTGTACACTCCCCCGTCTGTCGGCGTCGACACCCGATTGCTTTCAAGCAGTTGCAATCGAAGTGTGTAGGGATTGCGCGGCGTCGGTGCCTTGCGTCGATACAGGCAGAATACGTCTCCGTCCGTCAAATACGACACGTATGCGATATATTGCAGATCGCCGAAGTTATTGCGTCGACACAGATCGCAATCCACTGTCGCCGACCATAACGCAAACTCCTCTGCCGCTCGCCGATTCCATTCACGCGCAGACTCCGCGCTTATCCCCAATTGCTTGTAATTGACGCGAGGAAACAATTTCAAACCCGAGCCGATTGTCGACCGCGCGGAGATGTTGATTGCCGCCGCTCCGATCGCCGTGTTCCGTGATAAGTCCGCCGACCGGTTCCGCAATGTCTCCAAATTCAGATCAATATCCGAGCCTGCAGAATACCAGCGCGGACTCCAACTCTTCAACACTTTCGAGTGCCGACTCGCTCCCGCGCCGTCATACCCGCTCATCACATCACCTCCATCAAAAAAGCACTCCGAAGAGTGCCGAGTGTAGAATTAAAAATCGTCGAAGACCATGGCGACCGCCTGCAGTGATGCCGCCGCCGATTGCATCTTCAGCCGAATGTCGTTTACTTCGATCGGAAGGCGCGGCGGCGCAAGTTGCCGAACTTCGAGCAATTGTCGCATCTTCTGCATGCCCGATTCCGTCACCAGGCAGATCGCATTGCTGAAATACCGCGCGTTCTCCATTTTCAATCGCGACAACTGTTTGCAATTGGTCACAAACCAATCGGCAGGACGCTTGAATTGCTCCGGACGCGACTTCATCAGATGATAGATACTCGAGCGCGGCTCGCAAAACTCCAATGCCGCCATCGTCAACGTCCATACTCGCGCTCCGTCCAGCGTCAGCATCCCGTCGTAATTCATCGGAATGAACTTCGCGACGCCGTGAGCAACCGGTTGCTGCCGTGCACGCTCGAGCATCTCCGTCACGCAAAAATACACATCTTCCATTCGCTCGTAAACTGCCCACGCCATTTCAGTCGTCAGCATCTTCGCATGCCGTGCTATCCCATGCCGTGTCCACAACTTCAAGTGCGAAGTGAATTTGTTGATCTTCGGTATCGGAACGTTGAGCACATCGTCGTCGAGAGCTTCAATCAAACTCACTGCCGAATAACCGGCGGTAATTTGCCTCGCCGAAGGCAGGTCGGGATTGCCGACTTGCCTCAACATCGCCTTGAATTGTTTGAGTTCTTCACCGACCAACGTGAAATAGTGCTTCCCCTCGACGAAATGCTCAGCATTTTCATGATAGTTGTCTTTGATGCGATTGTGCGTTGTGCCGAAGATCGTTGCCAATTGATCTGTCGTCAGCACGCGCTTTTCACGATACGTCATCGCTATCATGCATTCATTCCCCCATTTCTGATTGACTCAACCGCAGGAATGATGCTATAATCGTTTTAGCAATCATACATGCGGTTATTATCTACAGATCAGGCAGTTACTTTCGCGAGTCGGCTGCCTTTTCTGTTGCCTGCACTTGCGCTTCCACCAACGCAAGTCCGCGCATCAGTATTGCTGACATTGTCGTATTCAACACTTCGGCGCATTTGCGAAGGCGTTGATATTCCGATTGAGTCACTCTCGCGCGAACGACCATCGAACGCGGATCGGTTGTGGTGCGCGGCATTCCTCTCGCCCCCCTTTCGACTGCTATCATAACGTAGCTACTTCGATTTGTCAATAGGGCTCGGCGTTTTTTTGTGGCGTTTTTTGTAAATATGATATAATTAGTAGTATTAATTGATATTATAAGATATCAAATAATATAAAAGAAAAGAAAAAGAATAATTTAGTTTATTTTTGATGATAAAAGTAAACTAATCAATAATAAAAATATAATTAAATAAATAATTTAATATACTTTTG
>CALGGX010000095.1 GCA_937916025.1 uncultured Selenomonadales bacterium | reverse complement strand
GCGAGTCCTTTCGCCAGCGTGACGATGTCGGGTTTGATGCCGTAATTCTCGTAAGCGAAGAATTTGCCGCTCCGCCCCATGCCGCATTGAATTTCGTCGAGGATCAGCAACGCGCGATGTTTATTGCAGAGCTCGCGCACGCGTTTGAGATAATCATTCTTCGGCGGATAAACGCCGCCCTCGCCTTGAATTGTCTCGAGCATGACCGCGCATGTCTTATCGCTCATCAAACGCTCGAGCTCGTCGATGTCGTTGTAATGGACATAATCGAAAGCGGCGGGAAGCGGCTCGAAGCCCTTGTGATACTTGGGCTGACCGGTTGCGGTGAGCGTCGCGAGCGTTCTGCCATGAAAACTGTCGAGTGCGGTGATGATTTGCGATTTGTCGGGATCGAATTGATGGGCGTATTTCCGCGCGATTTTGATTGCGCCCTCATTCGCCTCTGCGCCGGAGTTGCCGAAAAACGCGCGATCGAGTCCGCTGAGCTTGACGAGTTTTGCGGCGGCATCAGCCTGCGGTTGCGTGTAATACAGATTGGAGATGTGAATGATCCGCGCGGCTTGCTCGGAGATCGCTTTGACGAGCGGCGCGTAATTGTGACCGAGCACGTTGACGGCAATGCCGCCGAGAAAGTCGATATATTTTTTGCCGTCGACGGAGAAAACGTAAGGACCTTCGCCGTGATCGATCACGAGTTTATAGCGATTGAACACGGGCAGATAAGCCTTTTGATCCCTATCGACAATCTGTTGAGCAGTGTTATTCAATGAAATGCCTCCTGTATTATGACCCGCCCACCCTGTCTTATTCAGTTTTGGTTGCGCTCGATGAGCTCGGAGAGAAGGGCGCGGTCGTCTTCGGACATTTGGCGGTAGGCGGGAATGAACTTTTGCATGAACTCGCGTTCGTCGGTCGAAAAGCTGAACGGTTGATCGTTGGTATCAACAAGTTCAAGAGTTGTGCCTTCGGGCAAGGGAATGGGCGGGACGGTCTCATCGGAGATAACAAAACGTCCGTACTTTCGGAGAGTCGGCAGAACTACGCTCGTCACCCATTCGGTAAACGCCTCCGCTTCAGGCAACTTAGATGTAAAGCACAGACGATAAAACCCTGCCTCATCGATGATGATTAATTTTTGCTTTCCACCAGGGGTGAGCATTTCCCTCACCCCTTTATGTTTCGGTTTGACATGTTCGCGAATAGCTTCCAAAGGATTTTTATAACCGAGAGCCTCTGCTACATCGCGAGCGATGAACCAAATTTCTCCGTCAATGAACAGGCAACGAATGTTCTGTTTCATCCTTCGAAAAGTGAATTTCAGTAAGCCGTTGAAACGCTTCTCCCTTTCCTTATGTATAAACGCTATAGCTTGTTCATGAGCTCGAATTAAACGCTGACCGGCGCAATCCGGTCTGCCGCACATAGTGACGTTCGTGTTAATAGGTGCCTCAAAAGGACGTTTGCAGAAAACACAGTAGCGAATCGTAGTTTCACCCCAGCCTGATATGCGCGGAAGCTCTTCCAATTTGTTCTCGACAACGACATCTTTAGAGCTTTCTTCAAAAGTTTTGAACGACTGACGTTTTTTATTCCATACTGCTTTGTTACGATCAATTTTAACTTGCCTAGCGCAGTCCAAACAATACTTTGTAACTTTGGCCTTAGCGAGAAAAATTTTATGACACCGCGCACATTCCAGTTCAAACAACGGATTGTATTTCGAGTGCCAAGATTTGTGTTCAGCGGGCGTCATCAGCAAAATGTTTTCGATGTCGTTGCAGGTGGTATCCCAATGTCCATTCGCATCTTTATGGTCATGATGAAGGACGTAGTCTTCGGGCTTGGCACCATTGTGAAACTCCCAGACGGCGTGATGCAAAAAGCGAGTTTTAGTCTTGCTATTCTTCCTTGCATATCTGCAAAAATAATCGCCATCCTTATGGAAATTGATGCCGTCAAATCGCTGATTCTGTTCGTCGATGACGAGGACGTGACCGTTGCCGGGATCGCCGGGGTTGGTGCCGGGTTCGTCGGGACGAATTTTGGTTCGCGCTCTGATTTCCGCTTCAAGCTCGGGCGTGAGCTCTACGCTCCGCTGACTTCTACTCTTGTTCATATAGCAGTCCTCCCTTTTGTACTTGACAACGGAGGCTTTTCTCTGCTATCATGCGAAAGACTTGAAGCCTCCGTTGCTGATGCGTTTACGTCACCAATGTTAGCACAAAAAGGCAATCAAGTCAATCTTATTTTCGGATAAATCCGCGCGGCTATGATGCCGATTTTTTTATTCCACTTGCGTACCGATACCTTGATCGGTGAACAATTCGAGAATGATCGAATGCGGCAGACGCCCGTCAATGATATGCGTTTTTTTCGTGCCGCCCGCAATCGAACGCAAACACGCCTCGACTTTCGGAATCATGCCGCCCGCAATCAAGCCGCTCCGAATCATGGCTCGCGCTTCTTCCGCCGATAGCGTCGAGATGAACGACGATTTGTCCTCAAAATTGCCGTAGACGCCTTCGGTGTCCGTCAAAAGCAAGAGCTTCTCCGCCTTCAGCGCGCCCGCAATATCCGCCGCGACGTAATCCGCATTGATGTTGTAACTCTCGCCGTGCTCCCCGACACCGATCGGCGCAATCACCGGCACGTAACCGCGTTCAAGCAGATCGTTGACGATCGTTATGTCGACGTGCTTCGCCTTGCCGACATAGCCGATATCAACCTTCGTCTTCTCGCCCTGCTCGTAAACGGTCGCGAGCTTTTTTTCTGCTCGGATCAATCCGGCGTCTTTTCCGCTTAAGCCCACCGCGCGGAGTCCGCGACGATTGAGCAACGTTACGATCTCGGAATTGATTTTGCCGTCGAGCACCATTTCCGCAATCTCGACCGTCTCCTCGTCCGTCACGCGCAAACCGCTCACGAATGACGACTCCTTGCCGACCTTCTTCAGAAATTCCGTGATCTCCGGCCCGCCGCCATGCACGATCACCACGCGAATGCCGACGTATTTCATCAACGCCACGTCCTGCATGACTTTGTCTTTCAATTCATCGTTGACCATGGCATTGCCGCCGTACTTGATCACGACCGTCTTGCCGCTGAACTCTTGAATGTAAGGCAGTGCTTCAACCAAGATCGCCGCCCGATCCGGTGCCGAATATTTTTCGCCGATCGCCTTGTCGAATGACTTTGCAATCGGCGGCTTCTCGAGCGGCTCATCTTTCGAAACAACAATCTTCTCGTCCGAATCGGCTTCGGCAGCGAAACTCTTCATCAGCTCCGCCATCAAAATGTCATTTATCGCGCCGTTGTCAAACAACATTTTCATGATGTCCGATTGATTGAGCTCACCGCGCAAAATCTTCTCGCGCTCTTCCGACGACATACTCGTCGCCGCGTCACTTCCGAGCCCTTTGAATATTTCCGCCATCAGCATTTTCATCAGATCGTTTTTTTCAATCAAAATTCTCGCCTCACGTATGATATTCGCCGTTGATTTTGACGTATTCGTATGACAGATCGCACGTCCAAACCGTCGCTTCTTCCGAACCTTCGCCGAGATCAATGTCGATGACGATGTCATGCGCCGCCATGACTTTCTTCAATGCTTCGGCATCATACTCCGCGCCGATCGAATGCGCATACACCGGAATGCCGCCGAATTTTACAACCGTCTTCTCGGGGCTCATCTTCACGCCGGAATAGCCCACCGCGCAGATCACGCGCCCCCAGTTCGGATCTTCGCCGAAGAACGCCGTTTTGACCAGCGGCGAATTGGCAACGCTCATGCCGACCTGTTTTGCGTCCGTAAACGAATCCGCGCCCTGCACATGCACCGTCAAAAACTTCGACGCGCCTTCGCCGTCCGCCGCAATTCGTTTCGACAGCTCCGTGCACATCGACTTCAGCGTGTCAAAGAATTTTTGATAATCCTCGCCCTTGTCGACGATCTTCGGATTGCCTGCCATGCCGTTTGCAAGCACGACGACCATGTCGTTCGTCGACATATCGCCGTCCACGCTGATCATGTTGAATGTCTTTTCATTGATCTCCGACAGCGCGTTTTGAAGAAGTTTCTGATCGATGTCGACGTCCGTCGTGATGAAGCAAAGCATCGTTGCCATGTCCGGGCGGATCATTCCCGAGCCCTTCGCAATCGCGCCGAAGCGGACTTCTTTTCCGCCGATTTCGACTTCGGTCGCGCACGTCTTTGAATACGTATCGGTTGTGATGATCGCGTTGCCGGCATTGACCGAGCCCTCGCGAGACAATTCTTTGACGGCGGCTTTGATTCCGGCTTCCATTTTATCCATCGGAAGATGCACGCCGATCACGCCGGTCGAAGCCACGAGTACTTCATTCGATTGACAGCCGAGTTCGGCGGAAGCGATCTCGCACATTTTTTCGGCGTCGCGAAGTCCGAGCTCGCCGGTGCAGGCATTTGCACAGCCGGCGTTTGCAACAATCGCGCGCGCTTTGCCCGTGCCGACGATGATCTTGCTGACGCGAATCGGGGCGGCGGCGACCAGGTTTTTGGTGAAAACTCCGGCGACTGCCGCAATTTTTTCCGACCGAATGACGGCAACATCGAGATTGCCGCTCTTTTTAATGCCCGCGCGGACTCCGGCGGCGGTAAAGCCGAGCGGATATGCCACGCCCGCTGTTTTATGCGCTTCACTAAACATTTTTGATTGCTCCTTTCAATTGTTCACTGAACAAACGCCGTAATGATATCAGAGATTAACGTCAAAATCAACTTGCATTTTCGCGCGACGGATTGTAAACTGTTTGAAGAACTTTTGATGAGAAGAGTGACAACGTTGAAAAAAATTGTGTTGGCAGTTTCGGCGATTGTATTTCTGCTCGTCGTCGTCGGAATAGGAGTCGGAATCGGTTACATGCAATTGAAAAAGCAACCGGCAAATTCTTTCAACGTGATCCGAACGGCAATCAACGATCACGACTCCGAAACATTCTACAGCCTCGTCGACATCGACGCCGTGTTGAATTCCGCCGCCGAAGAAATTCTCGTCGAGCAGATCAATCAAGACAAAACCGCGTACTCGATGCAACAGGCGGCGTCTCTCTACAACAATGAGCTGAAACCGGACTTCATTTCCGTAACCAAGCGCGCCGTCGACGAATATTTGATGACGGGGCATGTCACTTTCGACAAGATTGCAATGACAAATACTCAGCGTTGGCTCAAACGCTCGTCGATCAATTCATGCGTGATCGAAGGCATCTCGAAGCCGGTGCTCATGGGCGAGAACGCGTCGGCGGTTGCGTTTTTTACCAACACCGATCTGAAATTCGGTTTCGAGTTGGAATTGGAACTCGAACGCACGGAAGATAATCTTTGGCGCGTCGTCGGAGCTAAAGGCTTCAACGATTACAACAAAGCTCTCAACCGCGCGCTCGACAAAAAACTCGCGGCTTTGAATGCGCCGATCTATGCTCAACTCGAGAACATCGTCAGTGTCAAGGACGTAAGCGCATCGATCGGTCCGGGCGATGAATACGGCTTCTCGCAGACGCTGAAAATTGCCATGAAGGCGGACGTTCGATCGGACAAACCGCTCGCGCGCATCGTCGGCAAGATCATTGTCGGCGATCCCGATGACGGCGGAAGCGCGTCGCCGTTTGTAATTGACATGGCGTATCATCCGCAGGGGCTTCAGACATTCAACATCGACAAAGTACTCAATCCGTTTGTGCGCGGCGATGTCAATGTGATGAAACGAGGGCTTCGCCGTTCGGAGCTCCGCGCGGAGATTGATGAAGTCGGCTTCCTCGACGGCTCGGTTTTGAAAACTTACGACAAACTGCCGGATTGATGCAATGCGTAATGCGTAATTCGTAATTCGTAATTAGGAATGAGGAATGCGGAATGCGGAATGCGAAATGCATAATGCATAATTCGTAATGCATAATTCGTAATGCATAATTCGTAATTCATCATGCAATATTAACGGAGTTCTGCTCCGAGCTGCTTGGTCAGGTTCTGAATCAGTTTCTGCATGATGGCGTCAATGGCCTTGTCGTTAAGCGTCCTGGTCTCGTCCTGAAGGATGAAGTTGACAGCATAGGACTTCTTGCCGGCGGGCAGGTTCTTGCCCTCATAGACGTCGAAGAGGCGGACTTCCTTCAGGAGCTTGCGCTCGGTCTGGTAGGCGATGGCCTCAATGCGGGCGAACTCCACGTTCTTATCGACCAAGAGAGCGAGGTCACGGCTCACGGCGGGGAACTTGGGCAGCTCGGTGTAGCTGACCTTCTCCCCTCGGATGAGCTTCATCACCTGCTGCCAGGCGATGTCGGCGAAATAGACCTCCGTAGGGATGTCGAAGGCCACCTGCAGACGCTTGGCCACGATGCCGAGCTGGGCGATCACCTTGCCGCCGCGATTTTCGATGAGGATACTCTTGGAGAAGATGTCGTTCTGCCCCTCCTTGAATACGAGGGCTCCAAAGGGCACGCCCAGACGGCCGAGGATATTCAGCACGTGGGCTTTTAGGACGTAGAACGTCTGGTCCTCGTCGGCATGTGCCCACGAGCCGCTGACGCGTTTGCCGGTCAGCCATAGGCCGAGGTGATAGTCTTCGGAGTAGGCATCGAGTACGTGCTTGATGACCTCGGGGTCGCGACTGGAGCTGACGCCGGGGATGATGTCTGCACATTTCTTCTCGGCGTGGAAATAGTAGCAGTTGCCAAACTCGAAGAACTGCACGTCGCCACGACGGCGGTTCACGTTGCGGCTGATGCTCTCGAGCCCACCGAAGAGGAGCGTCTGGCGCAGCACTGCAAGGTCTTGCGAGAGCGGGTTGAGCAGGCGCACGCAGTTCTCTGCCTTGTAGGAAGGCACGTTGTTGTAGTAGGCTGCCTTGGTGAGTGAATTGTTCAAGATTTCGTTGAATCCTGCGCCCACAAGTTGCTCGGCAACAATATTTTGTAGTTTATAGCTCTTGTCGGGTTCACCCTTCACGGAGAGGGCACTGTTGATGCTGGAGGGAATCTCGACATTGTTGTAGCCGTAGATACGGAGGATGTCCTCAACGACATCGCAGGGGCGCTGCACATCGACGCGGTAGGCGGGCACAAGGAGCTGCAAGCCCTCAGCCGTCTCCCCGACGATCTTCATCTCCAGGGAGGTGACGATGCTCTTGACCGACTCGGATGGGATGTGCTGACCGATGAGCTGATCGACGTAGCTGTACTTCAGATCGACGGGGAAGTCGTTCATGGGATGGGGATACACATCAACAATCTCCATGGACACCTTACCGCCTGCCAGCTCCTGACACATCATAGCCGCGAGCTTCAGGGCATAGATCTGCCCATTGGGGTCGATGCCGCGCTCGAAGCGGAACGACGCATCGGTCTGCAAGCCGTGGCGACGGGCACTCTTGCGAATCCAAGTGGGATTGAAGTAGGCACTCTCGAGGAGGACGTTCTTGGTGGTCTCATAGGTACCACTCCCCTTTCCCCCATAGACACCGCCGATGCACATGGGCTCTTCGGCATTGCAGATCATCAGGTCGTGGTCGCTGAGCTTACGCTCCACGCCGTCGAGGGTCTGGAAGGGCGTACCCTCAGGCATCGTCCTCACGATGACCTCGCCGCCCGAGATCATGTCGGCATCGAAGCAGTGCAGGGGCTGTCCGAAGGCCATCATGATATAGTTGGTGATATCCACGATATTGTTGATGGGTCGCAGGCCGATGGTAGTCAGGTGGTCCTTCAGCCACTGGGGACTCTCCTTCACCTCGCAACCCGTCACGGTGACGGCGGCGTAGCGCGGGCAGGCCTCGGCGTTCTCCACGCGGATGGGAATCTGAAGGTCGTGGTTATCGACTTTGAAGGCCTCTACGGACGGGCGATGGAGGGCGGTCTTGTAGCCATTCTGCACGAGCCACGCATAGAGGTCGCGGGCCACGCCGTAGTGGGAGCAGGCGTCGGCACGGTTGGCGGTGATATCCACTTCGATGACGTAGTCGCTCTCGAGACCGTAGTACTCGGCGGCGGGGGTGCCTACGACGGCGTCCTCGGGCAGTACGATGATGCCGCTGTGGTCTGTGCCGATGCCGATCTCGTCCTCTGCACAGATCATGCCGTTGGACTCGATGCCGCGGAGCTTGCTCTTCTTGATGACGAACTCCTGGTCGCCGTCGTAGAGCTTGGTGCCGAGGGTGGCCACGATGACTTTCTGTCCGGCAGCGACGTTGGGCGCACCGCAGACGATCTGGACAGGTCCCTCTCCGGAGAGGGGCTTGACGTTCACCGTGCAGACGTGCATGTGGTCGCTATTGGGATGGGGTTCGCAGGTGAGCACCTCGCCCACGACGAGTCCCTTCAGACCGCCCTTGATAGTCTGTACTTCTTCTACGCCATCGACCTCGAGACCTGCCGAAGTGAGGGCTGCTGCTACTTCCTGTGCCGAGAGGGAGGTCTCGACGTACTCACGAAGCCATTTGTAGGAAATATTCATTGATGTGACAATTATACAGATTGACGATATAACGGAGATTTTTCAATTCGGGCGCAAAAGTACAAAAAAGGTTTGAACTTTCAGTGTTGCGCATACAACTTTTTATCAGAAAGGCATATCGTTTTGTGGCGGCGGTGCTCCGAAGGGGGTGTCCTTGTCATCGATAACAGGCGCGGGAGCCGCACCTTCCGATGTCGGCGCAGGGGCTGCGTTGCCGCCCGGATCGGCTGGAGCCTCGCCGTTGATGGCGGAGCCGAAGGAGATGCTTTCGCCGGGCGCGGGGATATAGACATCCTCGTCGGGGTCCTGGAAACGGGCGTACTCATTGCGGAAGCGGAGCAGGACAGTATCGACGGCGCCGTTGCGGTGTTTGGCGATGATGAACTCCGCCATGCCGCGCAGGTTGCGACCCTTCTCGTCCTGATAGATCTTGTAGTACTCCGGGCGGTGGATGAAGCATACCATGTCGGCATCCTGCTCGATGGCTCCGGACTCGCGCAGGTCACTGAGCTGCGGTCGCTTGCCCTCCTCGCCCTCGCGCTTCTCCACGCTTCGGTTCAGCTGTGACAGGGCGATGATGGGGATGTTCAGCTCCTTGGCCAGCAGATCGGAAGAGCACACGTC
>CALGGX010000094.1 GCA_937916025.1 uncultured Selenomonadales bacterium | reverse complement strand
CCGATCTCGACCGGAGCGTTTTTCCTGCGCTTCGCCGCTTCACGCTGTTTGCGGTATTTTTCTTGACGCTTCCGATAATCGATAACGAAAGGCGCAATTTCTGTCTTGACGGCGTTGCTTGGCGATTGAGTGATTAATTTGACAGCCTTGACGGCGTTGACGGCGTTGATAAGTCTGCCGATCAATGCAGTCTTTTCAACTGCGTTGACGCTTGCGGCTTGCAAATCGAAATCAAGCGCACACTGCCGCCATGCATTGAAATCAATCGACAATTGCTCGTCGTCCGACTTCGTCTTGTCTTTGCGCGGCTTCGGCATATCTTCGATCGTCAATTCAAAAGTACCGCTTGCGGTTTTGTAACTATCGATGATACTGCGCGCGGTTACTTCAGCGGCGATTTTCCTCTGATACAAAGTCTGCTTGCCTTTGTCGTCATTAGCCGCGCTGATTGCGTAATACCGATTGACAGCGGCGTTGAAATCGTCGACAGCCGCGTTGTATGCATTGACGGCGATTTTGCCGTTGCAACCCGCGAGCAATTGCGTCACGAAATACGATGTTTCAACAGCATCGAGAACGCCTTCGATCTCGGTTTGATGTTTTGTCATTTCTAATCAAATCCTTTCAAAACAGATAAGTGAATAATCGGCGTTTGAAAAACGTGATTGTTGATGTTGACGACGGGATTAAGCATTGACGACTTCATTGGTGATAAGCAAGGCTTCAATGATGTTCGTTTTAACTTCTTCGTCAACAGTGCTGCAAAGCTCGACGACAATTCTGAATGCTTCCAATGCCAGATCGTTAAGTCTTTTCTCGCTAACAAAACCATTAACGTCAGTGTCAACGCCTTTGCCGTTCAATACGCCGCGGCGTGCATTAGCGTACATTACGATACACTCTGCCGCATACGTATTGGTTTTCTCGTCAACGCCGCGCTTGCGCAAGAATTTTTTGATGGCGCGCTTGATACGCGTCGTTGTCGTCATTTCGCGCTTTTTCGCCGTTTGATTAGTCATTACCGATCAAATCCTTTCAAAATCAATTTAGAGTGAATACTCTTCAAAACCTTCGGTATTAATCAGAATGAGTGATTGTCAAGCGGCTCCCTGCCGCAAAAGACAGGGAGCGTTGCTTGACGCGATCGGATTTGTTGAAGCGGCATTGACGTCAGGATTGCGCTTTTACGTAAATTCGATTAAGTGCTTCAGCGTACTCGCGATCCATGCTGGGGTACGGCGGAATCCGATCAAACTCGATAAGCAATTCGATGATTGCCTTGCGCGCTTCGCGGCATGCCTTCGCAACGTCGTCTTTGTACTTGTCGATGTCTTTGACTTTTATCTCTTCGTAATCAAATTCTTCGTCAATCACGTCTTCGACATTTCGCAATGCCGCGCCGACGTAGTGATACGCGCGCTCGATGTCATAATTGACTCCTCTGAAACTCTGGCGAGCCGTCAGCGTTTTACGCTCCGACTCCGTCAATTCGAGTTTTGCTTTTGTTGTCAACATTCTGATCAATTCCCTTCAAATAGAATTTAAAGCCGATGGCTTTGAAGTGTATTCTATTCCAAATACAACGCTCGGCTTGCGGAGCGTCAACGCTTGCGTGAAACCAACTCGCTCCTCGCTGTAAATGCGTTTTTGGCGCAAATGGGCTTAAAAGCAAGCCCAGCCGCCGGTTTCCGTTGACGCCTCGCAAAACAAACGTTGTTCATTTTGAAAGGAAAGGATTGATTGAAGTCTGCAATCGGCCTCAGTTTACTGCCGATATAGGGAGCGTAACGCAATATCCTCTTGACTCCGCTTTTGCATCTACTGCGGACTTCTGCAATGGTTTCTCGTGAAACTCGCCTCTCTCAGACTTCTTCGGTACAAAGCCGCATTTCCATTCTGCACGCGCCGCAGTTTTAGGTTTTCGCTGACGGTCTGATTGCGATTAGAAGATCATCGCGCGTTGGTATGCCGCGCTCCCTTGTGTGCTCGTCCGCGCTATCGATAGTCGAATAGCTCAGGCATTTTTGAATTGCCGCGCGTTATCGGTACTAATTATGGTATGATCTAAACTGTAACTAAGGCAATGTTCTCGATAATGACTCGCGCGTCATTACTGCAATGTTGCTATGTGCAATCATCTTGTCAACTTCGGCTCCGCGTTGTCGATATCTCTAATCCTACTTAGTCTTTTCGACGCCGCATCATCACGGCTTTTTCGCGGTAAAGGTCTTATGTGATTTGCTTGTCACGCTCTGCCTTCCTGCTTGACTGATAAATCTTGTCGAATGAAATTCGATCGTGTCAGTCTACTAAAGAAGGTTTAACGCTTATGCTATTGTCAAAGCTCTCTGGTGTTGCAAAATTCCACTGTCTCCCTATATGACTGTAAAACAGCCGTATAAAGAAGGTACTATCTGCAACAAAGATGTTAAACAAAGTTATTATTAGGCTCTCGTCCCCCTTTTTTGATTGACGGCTTGATTCGGCTCCCGTGTGTCGATTTTGATTGACGGCTTGCTTGACGCGGTTGCATTGACGCCGAAGCGTCGCGTTGCAAAAGTCTGTCAAGCCTCCGCGTTTCAAGATTGACTCGCGGTTTTTGATCTTTTTCAACCGTTTACAGAATAACCGCTTGATTTTCTACAGCCGCCGTGATAAAATGACTTCGGTTATCTTGAAAGGCAATCGGCTTTGAAATGACTCCGAACTCCATTGCGCCTTTTTCGTCCTTATCGGTACTAACTCAAGTGTGTTCTCGACAGTCCCCGCTGATTTTATCGGCTCGTCGTTTCTCTACCGCTTGTCTTGCTTCTCGATAGCCGCCGTCATTTTACTTGACGGCTTTCGATTACCTCTCGGTTCTCCTGTATTCGATTTTCAAAGTTCTCTTATCAATTACTTTTGACTTTGTGTTTCACGTCTGCCTTGGGGCTTCGGTGTTTCACTCGTCAATTGCTTTTGACAATGCGTAGTATAAACAGAAATTGTTTAGTTGTCAAGTGTTTTTTAAAGTTTTTTTATACTCAGAGGAGTGTTGAAAATGTCGATAAGTACGGCGTCTATGATTGGACGATTAAAGGCAATCCGTAATTCTTTAGGATTGACACAAAAAGAATTTGCCGAGCGAATAGGAGTTGCATATGGATCGGTTTTTAGAATGGAGCAAGGTAAAAATACTGTTACTGATAAAACAATCAAGCTGATATGCGATAATCTCGGCGTCAACGAAAAGTATTTGCGCTTCGGGGAAGGCAGAATGTTTGTTGACACTCGGCTTGACGGCATTGACGCGAAGAAGGATATGTTCCGGCAATTCGCGTTGACTTTCAATCTCTCCGCCGAGCAACAGCGTCAACTTGCTGTTCTCGCTGATTTTCCGCTTGACGCCGCCGATATTTACTCGGAGTCAAAAGACACGGCGAAGCGGAACGTAGCACGGCTGTTAAAGGCAATCGACAAAGGCTCGGTCGGACGTGTTGTCAACGCGGAGTGAAAACAGAATGAGTGAAAGAATATTTGAATGGGACGACGAGAAGGCAAGTCGTAACATCAAAAAGCACGGCGTGCATTTCGAAGATGCGGCGTTGGTATTCGACGACGCCGATCGGATTGAAGAATACGATGTTGAACACAGCGTCGACGAGGATCGATGGATCACGATCGGCATGGTTGACGCTGTGTTGTATGTGGTTTACACGGAACGCGGCGAAGCTACGCGGCTGATATCCGCTCGAAAGGCTACGCCGCATGAAAGAAGGCGATATTATGATCATCAGGAAATGTATTGACTTCAACGCTCCGTTGACGGCGGAGCAGAAGGCAAGGTTGAAGAAACTGGCGGAAATGCCGGACGAGGAGATTGTATTCGATGAAGACTGCCCCGAGTTGACGGACGAGCAATTGGCGCGCATGAAACGCGTCAATCCGTTGAAGAAAAAGACTTCGGCATGAAAATCGAAAACACGGCGACGCGGAGCGGCTCGGAGCCGATATCACGGCGCGGCTGATAACAGGAAGTCGGATCGGTTTTCCATATAGATAATGACGATGAAACAGACGCGCAAAAACAGTTGACAGGAAAATTATCGGACGAGAAAAATCGACGCGCGAAAAGTGCTTGAAAATGCGCGAGAAGGGCGTTTTTGAAGGCGTTCTGCTTTTGAAGGTATTCAGCACAGGAAGGCTCGGCGTCATTCTACGGAGTCAAGTCGACACGGCTCGAAGGGCTCGGGATCGGAGCGGGCTCGGCTCGGGGGGATCGAATGAGCTCGGGATCGGCGATTGACAGGAAACGGCTCTGTCGCGCGCACAGAATAGTCTAAAACGCGTCGACACGCATCGATCGATGATTTATAGTCAATCCGTTTCGCGGGTAAAAAATGACACGGTTATATAACATAGAAAAGATATCGCGCTTGACGAAATTGAAGATATCGGCAGAGTAACAAAGAACTAAAACCGAGTAATATTTATCTAAATTTAATATAATATTCACCGATTTTGGTAAAAATAAAACTCTAACCGATAAAGTTTAAACTTGATCTGGTAAAGTTCAAACGAATTTTGATAAAAAGAATACGGGGACGGAATCGATTGAGACATAAAGAGTAGTTATGAGGAGTTATAAAAACATAAATTTCATTTATGAAAAATAATAACGTGAATATAAGAAACAAGATTATGAAAATTTTGCATAGAAGGCTCGGCTCGGGGATCGGAGAAGGATCGGAGCGGCTTGACTCGGGAGGCTCGAAGGGCTCGCGCGGATCGTGGCGGCTTGACTCGGGAGGCTCGAAGGGCTCGCGCGGATCAGCGCGGCTCGGGAGCGGCTTGACGGTTGAATTTCCTGCAATTAATAGTTGCAGGAAGTTTGGAGACGCGGCAAATCGGCGAGAACGGCGTCATTACGCGACTTGACGGCAATATTCTGCAATCCTGAGCGGATTCGCGGCGCGCGCGGCGCGCCGCTTGTTTTCTTTATCCGTTGTTGACATATTCCGATTTTTGACGAAGGGATTTTTTGATAAGATGATTGCGGCTGAATATCGATGTGCTTGACAGAATGAGCGAGAGATGATAAGTCGAAGGAGAGTCGGGCGTGCCGTTTTTTGGATAAAAGCAAATTATTATGTGAGAAGTGATAAAAAGGTGGTTATTTTTTGGAGAAACTGAAGAAAATCAACAGTCGAATAGAATTTACGGATTTACCGGAGCTGACGCCGTATGAACTTTACGGGTTGTATAGGCTGGCGCAATATTGCGAGCCGTACACAAACCGCGTCATATTGTTATGCGATTGGAATGTGGCGGTCGGCAATACGATACTGAGACGTGAACTTCGGACGGTGGGCATCAAATACGAAGACGTGAAAGACATAGTCGGAGTAAGTGCGCGGACGGCGAGTAACTTGATGAAGGCATTGAAAGAGAAGAACATAATCCGGCGCGCGGGTAAGAATTTTTACTTAAATCCGCGCTATGTGCGCGCGCTCGGAACGTTGGTATCGATAGAGACGGCGGCGATATTTGAAGAAGATGCAGAGATTGACGATGCAGACTCATCGGAGGAGGAATAAGAATCCGCAGGCGCGCGGCATTATATGCTCGGCGGTTTGCAATATTAATGGTGACGTAATGCAAGCCGCGCGAAACGACGAATTAAGCCGATAAAACGGTTTAACGAGAAAAATATCAAGCGGCGGCTGTCGACGCGTTTAAGGGTATTGTATGCGCGCGACAGAGCCGTTTTCTGTTTGACGGAAACGATGAAAAGGAAGAGCCGTCGTGGCGCGGCGGCTTCTGTATGTAAATTTCCTCCGAACTGCAATTCAAATCTTCTCCGTCACTCAATTCATTCAAAAAAAACACATTGCGAGAGCGTATGCTCCGCAATGTCCGTGCTTCAGCACGGCTTTTCCTTTCAATCCGTTCTCGGATCAAGAATGTCAAAAAGTCGCGTAACGCGTTTTTTCTTTAATTTTGAACATTATTTCAAAATTAAAGAAAAAACCTATTTATATTTATGGACATGTATATATGAATGAAGAAAATAAGTCGTATTTATTTATATTTTTATCTCGGAACAAAAAAAAAAAAAAAAAAAAAAAATTTGTTTTTTTTTTTTATTTTTTTTTCCCGGAAAAAAAAAAAAAAAAAAAAAAAGCATCTGTTTTTCTTTCTTATATTTTTATCCCGGAACAAAAAAGAGAAAAAAGAGAAAAAGAGAAAAGTATCTGTTTTTCTTTCTTTCTTTTTTTATGTTTAATAAGAGGGGCAATTTTGCCCCTTGGTAATGGTTGCAGATGTTGCTTTTAGAGGTTATGATTGAAACGTGCAAGTATACATGTATACATATCAAAAAACGCCGAAAAAACCGACCACTTTACACTATATAAGTGAGAGGCTTTTTTTTTTGGGGGTGGTCTCTGTATGAAAACCAAGGTTGTTATTGTAGAACAATTGAAAGAAAGAAGCAAAAGTGCGATTGATCAACTCGGGATCGGAGAGAGAGTGTTGATGCTTCGGCGCAATCTCACTCTTGAAGAAGTTGCGGACAGGATAAATAAAGAAGTGCCCGAGGGAACGCCGAGGATCAACGAGGCTATGATTTCAAGGTATTGCAAACAACACGGATTGGAAGTAGACAATCGAAGCAACAGAATAGACGCGGCGCGCATCAGCTATAACAGTCTGGCGGAAGCGGTGTCGGTAAAAGAAAGAGTAGCGCGCCATGTTCGTAAGCTCGAGAAGATCGTCGACAAAATAAAGGACGATAAAGAGAAATTGTCTGAGATAGCGAGTATTTCAAACGCATACTTGCACTCTTGTAAAGTCTTGCAAGATGTAAATATGTCGATTTCAAAAATTCAGAAGGAGCATTTTGGACATGAAAAAGTGAGGAAAGTGCTGAAGGCTTTGCTTGCAGTTTTGGAAGAATATCCCGAAGTCAAAATCAAATTCTTTGAGAAATTACGCGAGTCGGCGGTGTACGACACAATCAAATATATTTAGGGGGCAGTCAAAATGTATGTGGTAACGCGCGACGGAAAGAAATTGCCGGTCGACGACAGCGAGCTCGATTATAAAAAAAATGATGTGTATGTGTACGAAAGAGGAGTCCTGTGTACGGAAGAGGCGACATTAAAGCCGTTTTGGCTGGTAACAATCATGGAAGAAGAAGATATCGGCGGCTTTTACAGCAAGCGTAACGGCAGAGAAGTGAATACCGAGTTCGTGGCAGAGTTGTTTTACACTCACAAGCCGACGAAGGAAGATATAATGTACGCGCTGGGGCTCTACGGCACAAAAAAATGTGTGTTCGCGATCATCGACAAATGTTATCGCCCAGAAGAGGACTGACGATTGACAGATGGTACGTCCGCATAAGATATTCGGCGAGCTGATAAATGCGATCGAGCATGAAACATCGACGGGCGCGATCCTTGAAAGACAGGCGAAAAACAATCGGGTAAGAGAAGCGTCGATGTCGCTGGAGGCATTTGCGCGGGAGTATTTTCCGCTGATATTTACCGCGCCGTTCTGCAGTTTGCACAAAGAGATATTCGCATCGGTCGAAGATATCATCTTGAATCGCCGACACAGGAAAAATTACTACGTGAGAGCGGCACCGCGCGGACATGGCAAATCGCAATTGATATCGTTTTTGTTGATAATCTGGTGCATCGTATTCAAGTACAAGAGAAACATCTTGCTGATATCGGACACGTTGGATCAGGCGAAGACGTTCATCTCGGCGATAAAGTCGGAGTTGGAAGAAAATCAGCAGATCAAAGAAGACTTCGGCAATCTGGTATCGGATGACAAATGGTCGCAAGACAAGATAATCACGTCAAACCGCGTGCAAGTGTACGGGCGCGGTGCGGGACAGAAATTACGCGGCAATAAGTTCGGCGCAATCCGCCCCGAGCTTGTGATAATAGACGATCTCGAAAACGACGAACAGGTAGAAACGGAACAGCAAAGGCAGAAATTATTCAACTGGTTCATGAAGGCGTTGATCCCCGTGGGCTCGCCGACAACAGATTTTGTGTACATCGGAACGGTACTGCATTACGAGAGTTTGTTGCAAAAATTGTTGACGTTACCGGCGTTTTCGATGTGGAATCGCAAAAAGTATCAGGCAGTGCAAAAATTTTCCGAGTCGCCGCTGTGGGATGAATGGGAAGAATTGATGAAAGACGAGAATGATCCCGATGCAGGGGAAAAGGCGTATGAATTCTATCAAGAGCACCGCGAGGAAATGCTGTACGGAGTCAAGGCATTATGGTCGGAAAGTTCGCCCGATTATTACGAAAACATGATGGAGTTGCGCTTTGCGGATCCGTCGTCGTTTGCGTCAGAGTATCAGAACGAGCCGATTGATCCGTCGACGGCAGAATTTTTGCCGGAGTGGTTTGATTTTTATTACGAGTTACCGGAAATGGTAAGCGTGTACGGAGCTTGCGATCCGAGCCTCGGCAAAGCAAAGTCGGATCGTGCGGCGATCGTGTGGGCGGGCAAAGATGCAAACGGATTTTTGTACATACTCGACGTAACGATGGGGCATTTCAAACCTGACAGATTGATCGAATTGATAATAGCGGGCGCGATGAAGTACCGAAGTCGACTGCAGGCGGTTGTAATAGAAACGGTGCAGTTTCAAGCGATGTTCAAAGAGGAAGTGGCAAAGCGCGGCTTGAATGCGGGAGTGCAAATCCCGATAGTCGAGTTTGACAGCAAGGTAGAAAAGCAACTTCGATTGCGCGGGCTGATACCGCGAATAAAAAACAAGTACATCAAATTCAGAAAAGATCAGATGATGCTGGTGAATGAGTTTTTGCGGTTTCCAAAAGGCTCGGACGACGGGATGGACGCGGTGAATATGATCTGCTCAGCGGCATTTCCGGCGCGAGATCATCGACTGGTGTTCGGAAGTATGTCGGCAGAAAAGAATATGAAAAGGCAATTGAAAAGGGGGTTGGGCTTCTGGAATTTACGATCTTAGGTCGGACGTTTCATATCGGATTCGGCAAGCATACAGAGCGCGAGACGAAGACAACAATCATACAATTGCCGAACACGACGCCGCGAGATACATTGCCGAAGCTCAACGAGAGAACGCTCCGCAACTTTGCGCGGAAGGCAATCCCGAGGCGAGCAATAATGCTGATCCGCGACGGAGTGCTGGCGCAGGAATGGAAGATCAAACCGATCAAAGAAGGTCAGCGGCTTCCGATGCACGCGCTCCGCGCCGTCGGCAACATCATCGAGCATCCAAACAGCATTGACGATTATCGGGCGTTTTGGGGGCAAATTTTAGACGAGGCACTTGTAGGCGATAACGGAGCGGCGGAGATCGTTTTCGACGGAGTATTGTCAAAGCCGATAAATTTGTATCCTGTGAACGGATTCAGTCTCGAGCATGTCAAGGGATTTTTTACCAATCCCGAGTATCCGAGGTTCTGTCAAGTGACGGAAGGAAATAAGCGCGTCTACTTAGAGAATCAAGATATATTCTACTTGCAAAGAACAAAGACAACGGAAACGCCGTTCGGTTTGTCGCCGTTGGAAGCGGCATTTAACGAATTGCAGGCGTTGTTCGATGCGGAAGGATATGCGCACAGGCAGGCGTCGAATGCATTTCCGAAGAATGCGCTGAATTTGGGTGAGGATGCAAACGAGCAAAGCGTGTTGGCGTTCCGTAAGTATTTTCAAGAAGAAGTGTACGGATACGGTCAGACGCCGATAATAGGAGGCTCGAAGGGAGTATCGTCGATACAGCTCGGAGTGGAAGACGACAGAGGTTTGTTTTTGGAATGGCAAAAGCACTTGATAACGATAATCGCGCTGGCGTTCTCGGTCGATCCGAAAAAGCTCGGTCAGGGAAGTAATACGGATCGTTCGACGGTAGAGGAGCAAAACGAATCACTGTTGAGCGACGCGATCCGTCCGTACTGCCTGCTGATGCAAGATGAGATTAACAGGAAGATAATAGGTCGGCTCGGGTTGTCTGATGTGATGAAGTTCGAATTTTGTTTCGAGGATACGCTCGATCAAAAGACGAAGAAGCAAAAGATGTTAACGGAGCAATGGATCAACGGCGGTATAACGCTGAATGAATATCGAAACGCGCTGGGCTTAAAAGAATTGGGAGGAGAGTACGATGAAATGACGCAGACGGAAATGAAGTCGGCGTTGAATAAAAAATATGCGGTGCAGTCGGGCGGCTTTAACGGGCTCGGCAGGAATCAAAAAGAAGGAGTGACGAAAAAAATTGAATACGAAAACAAGCCTAAAGATAATTGATTTTAATATCACGGGCGGAAACGAAAACTTCTTAAATTTCAAGGCAACGGCGGGCTATATCGGCAAGCCGACACGTGCAACGCCGACGGGCGGAACCGGCGGATATAACGTCGTGCTAAACGGCGGGGAAAACGTGTCGGAGTTGATCGGGAGCGGAGTGAATTGCAGTTACGGCGCAAACGGTTTTAAAAAGCACGACAAGAGTTTTAAGATCGGAGTAATAGACAACGCCGTGCTCGAAGGGGATCAAATAAAAGTCGGCGGGCATTTGTGGAGGTCGGATTTTCCCGATGTGTGCGATACGATCGAATGTGCGAAAGACGCGCTGGGTTGCAGCGTGGAAGTGTACGGATTCGTTGAAACGGATGAAGAAACGCGGACGCAAACAGTGAATGATGTACACTTTACGGGAATGTCGATCGTGTACAAATCGAAGGCGGCATTCGATGGAACGCAATTCATGTGCGCGATAGCAGAAAAGGAGGAAAAGAGTTTGACGGAAGCAGAAATTAAAAAGAAGATCGAAGAAGAAGTAGAGAAAAGAGTAGGCGCGCTGAAAGCGGAATTGGCATCGTCGGCAGAAAAGGAGTCGAGCGAGAAAGAAGTAAAGGAAGAATTAGATTTCAGTAAGTTGACGAATGAGTTGTTGACGGCGATCAAAGAAGGTTTCGTAAAAATGCAAAAGGAAATGGAAAAGTTACCGGCACCGGCGCGCAAAACACAACAATTTGCATCGGAGGCGCAATTCAATCAAGAGGAAACACTGATTGATCTGTCGAAGAAAATCGACGATGACGCGACACTGACGCCCGAGCAGAAGTGGGCGGCGCAAATGCGGCTGTGGTTGGATCGAGATAAGAAGTCGGCGTAATTTCTTGATTTTTCCGCGCGATTGACGTATCATCAATCTGAAAGGAGGAGATTGTTATGCAGACAGCCGATAACGTTGCAAGATGGTTTCTGAGCAGGAATAAAATGCACGCCGATGCGGAGTATATAACAAATTTGAAGTTGCAGAAATTGTTGTACTATGCGCAGGGAATGCATATGGGCGAGTACGGCGAAAAAATGTTTGAAGAGCCGATAGTGGCGTGGAGCTGCGGTCCGGTGGTTGAGTCGGTCTATAATGCTTACAAACATAACGGTGCTGACGGAATAAAAGAATTTGCGCCGCCTGTCGAAAACTTTACGGAGAGAGAAGAAAATACGTTACAAGCGGTCGATAATACCTTCGGTCAGTATGCGGCTTGGAAGCTGGTGGAAATGACGCACAGCGAAACGCCATGGCAATCGACTCGGCGCGGCGAAGTGATTAAGCCGTATAAGATTCGCGCATATTTCCTTCATAATTACATTAAAGACGATACACCCAAAATCAGCGAGATTGAACGTCAAGTAATGAGAGAAGCAATCTTGACAGATAAATACGTGTCACCGGTGCCAACCAATTACGATATCGATGCATTTATAAGGGAGTCGCGCGGTTACGAATAAGTTTCAAAGAGTACACACGTCAGAGGAGATAGCGCGAAAATCGGCGATGATACGCGCGCGATATCCGGGTTTTAAGGCAATGGATTCTCTTCAGTTGGCGACAGCGGTCGTCGGTAAATGCGATTTGTTCTTGACGAATGACAAGAGATTGTGTCAATTCGACGAGATCGAGTGTCGAATAATCGATGATTTTGATTAATGTCGACTAAAAAAAAGAAAATTGATTTTGAATTTCTCAAATCATCTCGCTTGAAAGAAGAGATTGACATGACAACAGTGTTTGATATGGCAGATTGGTTTTTACATAAAAAACCATTGACACATAAGCAATTGCAGAAACTTTGTTATTATGCGCAAGCATGGCATTTGGCATTGCTTAATCGTCCGCTGTTCGATGAAGAATTTCAAGCATGGATACATGGTCCGGTATGTCCGCCGCTGTTTGCAAAGTACACGGATTGCGGTTGGTTACCTATAAAACGAAGAAAAGGAAAAGCTCCAAGATTTGATGCAGATTCGTTACAGGTATTGAATGCCGTCTTTGCGACTTATGCAAAAATGTCAGGCGCGCAATTGGAAGTATTGACACATTCGGAGTTGCCATGGAAAAAAGCACGCGGCAATATAGCTCCGACAGAGCCGTCAACCAATACAATTAATCGCGATGAAATGAGAAAATTTTATGGCGAAACGTATAGAAAAGCCCAAGGGGATTAAAATCAAACTGCCGAAGCCGTCTAAAGTAGAAGAAGAGATCAAATTACCGTTTAACGGAACTTTACTCAACGAAAAACCGATTTTGTAAAAATAATACAAACCGTCCGTGAGGCGTTTTTTTTTAATGAGGAGGAAAAAGTTTGTCAGAAAGATTGTTTAACGGAAGTCCGCAATTTATGAGTTTGGATTTTGCGGCGGATTATATAGGAACGGGAGCAATTCATGTACCGGTGTTCGAGCGTCAAATCTTGGATCGGACGCGAAAACGCGGAACATTATTGCAAAGAATATCGACAAAGGCGGCAACGGGGCATCCGACAAGATATTTTGAAAAAGAGGCGCATGACAGCAAGCATACGTGGATCAATCCGCGTCAGATCGATCACGCGCTCGACACGACGATCAATCGGATCGAGCATTCGGCATACATCAAAGCGATGGTAGACGGTATAACGTTTACGCTGTTCGATTATGAAGTGACGCGGCAACAGGGATTGTTCGGCGATCTGCAGGCGCAAGATTTAGCCGAAGTGGTAACCGACATGCTCGACGCGCAGGATCGCGCGGTGTGGACGGGTACGGCGACAAGTTTGATGGATTCTACAAACAACGATTATTGCTCGCTGTTGACGCAGATCACAAAGACGGGCACGGTGGCAAGCGGTGCGCGTTATACGTCGGCGATCATGGATGCGGTGGCGGTGTTGATGTATAATAAGAAGTACAAAGCCACGCCGACGGCAATCTACATGAATCCGATAGACAAGGCAACGCTGGACGCGCAGGAGATGGATGAAAAAGACAAGATCAAAACATACAACGTAGAAGTGTTGCCCGGAATAGTAATCAACGGAATAATGACGGCGGCGGGAATATTGCCGATTATTACGGATATTTATTGCCCTGCAGGAAAAATCGCGATTTTGGACGAGCATCTGCTCGAAAGACAATACATAACGACGGCAAGTCCGCGTTTGTATCAAATCGGCGGCGGCGAAGATATCAAAGGGCAGAAACATGATTTGGCGACGCGCTATATAGCGATCCTGTTCGATACATTCATTGTGCGCGCGGCAAGCTACGGACATATGATCTTGACGATCGACGGAGTGTCGAATGATACGCTGAAGAGTAAGTACGTGAGCATCGATTCATCGACGAAGGCGGAGGCGGCATCGATCACGGTCAGCGGCGGGAATTGATAAAAAAAGGAGAGCGGAATAATGGCGCGCGTGTCGAAAACGCAATCGAATAAAGAGAAAATGTCGATCACGTGGGATAGAGGCGGAAGTTGGCAAAGCAGTCCGCAAGCGTTGTATCGTGTACGCTTGACAAGCGGCGACAGTTTTGTACGCTTGAAAAATCGGATGGTGGTGGCGAATGAAGAAGGCTATGTGATAGTCAATCCCGAAGAATACGAACAATTGAAGGCGTTGAAGGTATGCTGAATGAAGAATGGAAGGAAAAAGATGATTGCGAGGAATTTGCGCCTTCGTTGAATCATCGTCCGCCGCCGATGCGAAAATACGAGGGCGGATATATTCTGCCCGAGGAAATACGAAAGTACTGCGGGATAATAGAAGGAGTGACGCCTGCAGACGTCAGAACGGCGTCGACGCTGATAGACGGCTATCTCGGGCGTTCGTATGAGCAAAAGCAATACTCCGAGCGAGTGAAATTGTTCAGGCACCACAGAGGAAGGTTGAAGCATCATCCGGTGTTGTCGATAGATAAAGTCGTGGCGACAGGCGGGAGCATCTTCGGAAATACAAAAGAAGAGATAGAATATGAAAGCATCGATCTCGATCCGGAAAATGACGGATATTTTACGTATCGTGGGCGCGGAGGCTTAAATGCGCTGATTTACGGGAAGTTGCCGCATTTGTTTGAAATAACATACACGTCCGGGTTTGCGGAATACCCCGAGGCGTTGAAAACGGCATGCGGGATGCTGGCGTGCAATATCCGTCAGGCAATGAGTTACGCGGGCGCAAAGGAATTGACTTCGTTAGATTTTCAGGTATTGATGGCAGACGATTCGTTTTTTACGAGTGATATAAAAATGCTGTTGAAAGGTCTCGAGTGATGTTTTCAATCTTCAATCGATTTAAAAAGAAAATCCGAATAAAAGGGAAATGTGATGAGAGCATAGTGATGACGCGGCAGGGGC
>CALGGX010000093.1 GCA_937916025.1 uncultured Selenomonadales bacterium | reverse complement strand
TCTTTCCCTACACGACGCTCTTCCGATCTAATCCGTAGCTCGTTCCGATCAACATGTCGATAAAGATGGCGACGAAGGCAATCAAAAGCGAAACGCGCGCGCCCTGCCATGTCCTCGTCCAAAGATCGCGACCGAGATCGTCCGTGCCGAAGACGAATGTCAGCTCGGAAAATGCGCCCGTCGAATTGTCGGCGAATTGCGGCGGCAGACTTTTGGCGACGAGTTCCTTGCCCGTCGGATCGGTGATCGAAACGATCTGATCATACGCGTAAGTGCTGAAGAGCGGCGCGAAGATCGCAAACAGCATGATCAAAGCGACGAGCACGACGCCCGTCATGGCGAAGCGATTGCGCGTGAAGTGAATGAAGACGCCCTTCCAATAGCCCTGCGAAGCAAAATTCTTGTCGACATTCAAATCGCGATGCTCGAGAAATTCAAAATCGCCGGGTTGCGGCGCGTAATTTTTTTGCATGTTCACGTCTCCTTCGCGGCGAGTCTGATGCGCGGATCGATGATGCCGTAGAGAATGTCGAGCAGGAGCATGATGCCGATATACAGCGACGAAAAGACGATGCCGAGCGCGAGCACGTAATTGTAATCGATGCCTTCGCCGGCGATCGCATCGACCATGAGCTTGCCGACGCCGTTGACGCCGTAGATTTTTTCCATGACCATCGCGCCCGTCAAGAGATCGACCACGAGCGGCGCAATCACCGTCACGACCGGTATCAGCGCATTTCGCAAAACGTGTTTTCTGATCAATTCAAAGCCGTAAAGCCCTTTCGACTCGGCGAGCCGAACGTAATCGCTGTTCATGACTTCGATGAGCTCGTTGCGGGTAAAGCGCGCGACCGTCGAGATCGACAGCAAACTCAGCGACATTGCCGGCATTATCGACGAGAACAGGAACCGCGCCGGATCGAAGAAGTAGGGGAAGAACGGAATTTTATACGCGAAGAAATACTGCAGGAAAATCATGAAGACGTAGGACGGAATGCAGACGCCGAGGATCGAGATCACGGTGCAAAAGCCGTCGATGACGGTACCTCGATTGAGTGCGGCGATGATTCCGATTGCCAGTCCGACCGTCGTTCCGAACAGGATCGAGAGCACGCCGATCTTGACAGAATTCTCGAGGCAGGCGAGCAGGATCGGTTTGATGGGCGCGCCGTTGTAGAGCGAAGTGCCGTTGCCGAAACTGCCGTGCGCGAGCATCGACATGTAATCGACGAACTGAACCAAAATCGGCTTGTCGAGCCCGAGCTCCAAACGCTTTTGCGCGATCATCTCCGCCGTCATGCGCTCGACCGGGAACGGATTGCCCGGCATGATTCTGATCAGCACGAACAGCACGAAGATGATCAAAAACAGCGTCAACAACGACATCAAAATGCGTTTTGCGATGTATTTCGACATGTCATTTGATCTCGGCGGACTTGAAGACGCGGTTGACTCCGGCGACGTGGAATTCGATGCCGCCGACGTTTTCGGAAATCAACATCGCGTTCGAGTTGGTGTAGAGCGGCGCGATCACGGCATTGTCGAGCAGAATTTTCTCCGCCGCGTACATTGCATTCCAACGCGCGTCGTAATCGGCGGCGAGAGCTCCCGTCGTGCAATCGGCAATGATCTTGTCGTATTCGGCATTGCTCCAGTGCTCGGAAATCTCGCAGCCTTCAGTCGTCCACAATGTCAAAAACGTCATCGGATCGTCGTAATCCGGCGACCAATTCGTAACCGCAATGTCGTAGCTGTTTGTCGTGACGCGACTGAGATATTCCGCCTTCGGCATCGGCTGCAAATTCAACACGACGCCGGGGAGATTTTCTTCGACTTGCGATTTGATCGCCTGCACGACCTTGACAATCGTATCGCCCGCGTCGTTTGCATAGATCAGATTCAAATCGAAGCTGTCTTTTCCGAGCTCGGACTTTGCGGTTTCGAGCCGCGCGCGCGCCCTTTCGACATCAAAGCCGACCGCATCGGCGTATCTCGTCTGATCTTCGGCGAAGTATTTGCCGGTTTTTTCATTGGGCGCGAAACGGATCGGAATGGCGGTGTAAGTGGCTTGCGAGCCGTTCATGATGTAATTGTCGACGAGCGACTCGCGATCGATCGCGTTTGAAATTGCAAGGCGAAGGTTGACGTTTGCGAGCGCGCCGCCGTGATTGTTTTTCGGATCTTGATTGAAGGTAACGTAATTCAAAGAGCCCGCCGGAATGATCTGAAGCAGCTTTGCGAGTTCGGCGTCTTCACGGACGTGCGCGACTTGATTGCCGCTGATCTGCACGACGTTCAGCGTTTTGTTTTTGAATGCGGTCAACGCGTTATCGGATGAAGAGACGACTTGATATTGGAAGCCGTCGAGCGAAACGTTTTCGGCGTTCCAATAAGTGTCGTTCTTTTTGAGCCGAATGTTGGCGGTGCCCGGGAGATAATCGGCTAATTCAAATGCTCCGTTCGAGAGAAAAGTCTTCGGCGAGGTACCGTAAGAGCCTTCGTCGATCGAATTGAAGAACTTCTCGTTGATCGGATAAAAGATCGGAAACGCCGTCAATGAAGGGAAGTACGGAACCGGAGCTTCGAGCTCGACGACGAAGGTTTTCGGATCGGGAGCGGAAACTCCGAGCACGGCAGGATTCGCGCCCTTGATGACGGCGTCCGCGTTTTTCACGCAAGCGACCGTCGAGCCCATCATGTATGAATACTCCTCCGCTTTCTGGCACTCGCGCCGCCAAGCAAAGACGAAATCCTCGGCGGTTACGTCGTCGCCGTTCGCCCATTTCGCATCGCGAAGATGGAATGTGTAAGTCTTGCCGTCTTCGGATACGTCAAACGACTCGGCGATTGCGGGCACGGGTTTGCCGG
>CALGGX010000092.1 GCA_937916025.1 uncultured Selenomonadales bacterium | reverse complement strand
GCGGCATCAGCGGCAATAAATTTACGCTGAAGACGGCGGTTTTTTTGGAAGGTGCGGCAGATGAATGAACGCGACAACCGATCGTGTATTTCAGCGCATCGAAATCATCCGATAAAACGCATCCGAACAATTGGCAATACATCTATCGGCAACGAAAACTCGGCGCGAAAAATCATCCGCTCACCGGCAACGACGCACTCTCCGATGTGAATGCGAAGTTGATTGTCGACGAGATCAAACCGCATTTGTGGAGTGTAACAATCGAAGCCGAAAGCGGCATCAGCGGCAATAAATTTACGCTGAAGACGGCGGTTTTTTTGGAAGGTGCAACAGATGAATGAACGCGGCATTGTGTCGTTGACGGGCATTTTGATCCTGCTGATGCTGGCGTATCTCATTCGCGGCACGAGTTTCACCGCCGGGACTTATGTCGACATGATCAGGAATTTCCAAGTCGAAAACAAATTGCAACTCGATGCGCAATCGAAATTCGACGCGATACTTCAAAATTACGAAGGCAAGTCGTTCACCGATACCGAATTGACGGAGCAAATCGCGGCGGATAATGAAGAGAACGGAATTCAAGTGAGGTTGCTCGAAGGCACGCGGACGATTGTGATTTTGGCGGTCGAGAAAGAAGACAATCACTTCAACAACGGCATCAATGCGTATCGCTCGGTTTGCGGATTTTTGCAGACCGATCCCGACGGCAGATTGCGAGACGACGGATTGACGCTTGAATATCAATACAAATTCGGCGGCTTCTTACACGACAACATATGATTGGCAGTTTTTTCAAACATCGAATTACCGGCGTCGTCGGAATTTATTTCGACGGCGAGAAAATATATTCAGCCGAACTTCGGCTTCAAACAATCACCGGCGATATCGGTGACATTGTCGAAAATGACGAAGTGATTGATGTCGAGTATGTCTTTGATGTCGACAAGCCGCGCGAGCACCGGATCGTGACGGACGCAATCGAAACGACGTTTGACGCAATCGAGCTCGGCGATGAACTTCCGATCCGCGCGGAGAAAATTGCGGAAAAAGTATCCGTACTCTGCTCGACACACGGTTGGCAAACGTCCGCGACGGCAATGTGTCTCAATCAAAGTGATGTGATCGTCGACTCCGACGATTTCTCAAGCATTCCGCCGAATGAAATTCCGAATGCCGTGAGATATCAAATCGCCGCCGCCGGAAATTTCGATATCGACAATTTTTATTGCGCGTATGTCGAGCTCGACGGGCGCGTATGGGCGGAAGGCATTGCGAAGGCGGACGTCGAGGCTTGGCGCGCCGCGTGGCGGAAAAATGAATTGGAACCGGTCGTTCTCACCGCATTGCCGAATGAGTTCGATCGGCTCGAAGGAATTGGCGTTTCGGATATTGAGTTGA
>CALGGX010000091.1 GCA_937916025.1 uncultured Selenomonadales bacterium | reverse complement strand
GATATCGCACCGGATATCCGCAACACGCCGACAGAAATTTCGACACCGCATCCTCTGCATCTTCCTGCTCCGATAAAATCAAATTCAATTCATATCGCTTGCGTTTTTGTAAATCGCCGTCCGCATCGACATATTCTATTTCTTCATCGCAATAATCTGCCGCTTCGACGAAGGACTCCTCGTCAAGCCCGCCGCTCCAACCTACACCGAAGACATCATTCAACAAAAAATCCCGCAAACACATCGCGGGGTTTGTGCTGAAAATCCATTCTTTGACGCGCGTATCGTATACCTTGCGACCTTGCAACACCGTATCTATGTTCGGATTGCCGTTCAGCTCATCCGATACCGTAAAATACATGTCCAGCCACGCGCAACCTTTGTAAGAGCCGACTTCATTGCAGTTCTCCGGTAAATCGCCGTCATGGTATATGTAAGACGTTTCTCCTTTGGCATTATCCGTCTTCATTGCTGTATATTTTTTATAACATTCTTCTTCGACATCATAAATGTCATGCGGCAATCGGTTTGTACTCGCAAACGGAAACGCCATCCAACCTTCGCCGATCCGATTGATGTACGACACCAGCGAGCCGATGTCCAATTCGTATTGGGCATAGTCGTCTTTGTCATAATCATCCGCATCGCCCATTTTGATTGACTTAAACTCTTCGTCGCCGTGATATAATTTCAATACGTGATCTCTGAGTTTGACGCGCGCGTTCGCGTGTTTTGTATTTCCGATCAAAAAAATCGTGCCGCCGTTTCTCGTCTTTGCATCTTTGCCGTAAAGTCTTTCGACTTCGATGTTTATCGGCGTATTATAACAATTGACGGCATCGAAAGCCGATATATCGGTCATATTGTACAGCACAACATTCAAATCATTCCAATTTTCCGCCAACCAACCGGAGCCCGCATTGTTTATCCAATCGAAAAGACTTCTGAAATCAAACGCGCTGTAACGCCTTCCCGAATACGGCGGTGTGCTCGACGGCTGTTCCGTACTTAAAATTGTTTCTCGTGTCGTGCCGGACGCTTGCAATATCATTTTTGTAATCCATTTGTCATTGACTTTACTCCATTGCCGCGTTACGGCAACCGTCGCATCTTCGTACATCGTATTTCTTATTGTGAAAAACGTTTTGTCGGTGAGAGTTGACAGTTTTTCTTCGCTTTCGATAATCGGGATCGGTAAACCCGCCGCCATCACCGAGATCAGCCCTTCTATTCCGCCTTCGCACAACACCACGTGCTTATTTAGCATGTTGAGCTCGGGATTCGGCTTGTGATATGTCTGATTACCTTCGACCAGCCGCGTGCCGTACACTACTTGTATTGCGTCGGTCGTCGAGAGCGTATTCATTGCCTTGTCAAATTTCTGCGCCATTCCGCCGTCTTTGATTTTGTTTTTGTGTGTCGCGTTGTACGCCACACTCCATAATGTACCGCCGAGTGACGCGCCCAATATAGAACCGCCGATGCGAGATGCTGCTCCGAGCGCGGCGAAATTCGCTCCGCCTATGAAAAATCCCGCCACAGTGAACGCCACTTTGCCTATTGTTTTGCCTGCGTTTTTGCCCATCCGATCTCCTATCGATAAATTTCTTCAAACGGAATGCTCGGGAAGCCTGTAAAATGCTTCTCGTTGCCGTACTTTGTGCAGTTTGTCATCGTCTTATCGCAACCGCGTTGCACAGAGTAATTCATTCCTTTTGTCAACGTCGCGAAAAACGGATAAAACGTCGTGATTGTCGCGCCGACCGACGTTCTGATCATTCGACTTTCGCCTTCGATCGTTATTATTCCGTTATTCCAATATCCGTTCTCTTTTGCGTTATCAAGGACGATTTTGTTATCATCGAGTACATCTGTCACTTTACCGAGCTCACGCGATATATCCATTTGGCAAATCGCATCTCCGAATCTGCAATTGCACATCGATTGATATGTACGGCGCGGCACCGTCACTTTGTGGAGCCTGCTTCTCAATGTACAGGAAAATTCTCCGTTCTCGTAAGCGGGATTGTCTATATATCCGCAGAATACTTCGCGGTAAATCGTATTGTCGTTGATTGAGTCGGGATACAATATTTGTCGGACGCGCACTCCGCAACCCCGAAAATCAAAGCCTGCTATTATGAATTGCAGTTGCTCTGTCGTTGCGTCCGCCATCGTTATTTTCATGCTGTCGTCTATGTTATCCGTCGATTGCGATATCTCTTCGCGCTCGATCGGGATTGACACATATTTATGCCCGTCAAATTCTATATCGCGATCCGTATTGCAGATGTACATCATCCCCGTGCGGAGCGATATGTCGTATATTTCGACGACGGAAATATGCGATTGTTCCTTCGCCGCTTGCAATGCATCGTTTAACTCAATCATTCGATCACCTCAACAATATTTTGCCAATCTCACGTAAAACGCCTCTGTATTGTTACCTGTCGAATCGATACTTCTTTTGTACAATGCAAAATTAAAAATCTTGCAAAGGTAATACGGATTGACGGTATTCACTTTGAAACCGCTCGCGGCTTGCGTCATTCCGTAACTGCCGCCTGTCGCTTGCGCCACGCTTTGATCTACCAAAAATAAATCGCCCAAGTCATAATCTGTCGTTGTACTCATGTCCATCAGTCTCACGTATTGACTTTGCACGCCGTGTTGCGCCGTTTCTACTTCGCCTGTTCGCGTTTTGTTTTCTATCAGCCAGCTGAAGTAGTTTATATTACTACCGCATCTTGCTTTCAGTCCGTCTACCCAATATCCGTCGCTGATTGTCGTCTTTCCGTTCGATGCGGTTTTTCCTATATCACAAATTCCATGATACTCTGTCAGGTTCGTAAAATTCGTTCCGCCGTATTCGATCAACGCCAGCCTCAGTATCAGATGATGCTCGTAAATGTGATACGGATGCCAACCCGTTTGATCTGCTGTTCCGTTGACAAGATTTTTTCCGTTGATCGCGTCGAATGCCGCTTGACGCTTATATTTGCTCGGGGCCATTCCGTTAATCGAATACAAATTCGGAGCTGTTCCGCTCGACAAATATTTGCCTATCAATATGCCGTTCGGCGTCTCCACGCCTTTGTTGTAAAAGGCGGGATGCAGATGATAACCGCTTTTCGCTTCGCCGCATACAAAATACGCGTTATATGTATTGACCAGCATGTTCTTGACATAAAACTTTGGAATAAACACCATTTGCTGACCTGCCACGTTTACATCGCGTATGTCTTTCCAAGGAAACACGTTATCAACGTTCATCGCCGGGGTCGGCGGAGTTGCCGTTGCCAATCAACACTCACCTTCTCTTTATGTCATTATCTGCCACGTTCCGTAACTGTTACCGCTTTCTGTCAGTTTTATTCCCGACTCTTTTCCATCCGGCGTATATTTAAAGTCATCTTCTTTTTCATAACTGCTGTCTGTCGTAAGTTGCCAACTGCCGTAGGTGTCGCCCGCCGTCATCAGGATCACTCCGTTCTCTTTTCCGTCCGAATGCGATTCATACTTATCGTCTTCTGTATCATCAAACTCACTGCCGCCGACTATCGACCAATGTCCGTACGTGTCCGCCGTCATGAGTAACACTACGCCCCATTCTTTTTCATCAGGTGTCGATTTGTATTTTTCATCTTCGGCAGTATCAAACTCACTGCCGCCAACTATCGACCAATGCCCGTACGTGTCACCCGTCGTGATTAAGACTATTCCATGCTCCGCTCCGTCCGTATCGGCTGTAAAATCATCTTCTGTATCATCAAACTCACTGCCGCTGACTATCGACCAATGCCCGTACGTGTCACCCGTTTGATACAATATCGCGCCCCATTCATCGGCACTCGGATCATACTCATAATTCTCGACCGTGTCATGCGTACTGCCTCCGACTACTGACCAGTGCCCGTACGTGTCGCCTGTCTGTATCAACACGATGCCCCATTCGTCCGTCGTCGAATCTTCGCGCGTTGTATCTTCACTCGTGTCGTCCTCGACGCTCGTATCGTCTTCAATACTTGTCGTGTCATCAATCGACGATGTTGTATCATCAGCCGAAGTATCGTCGTCGAGACTCGGCGCGTGCGTCAAATCATCCGTCGTATCTTCTGATGTTGTATCTTCGCTTGTTGTATCATCAAAATACGCAGTATCATCATCGGGCGGATCATATGTCGGCTCCGGATTGGGAAGTATCTGCAATATCGGTTGTTCTTTTGCTTCTATGAACGACAAATCTATTGTAAATCCGATCGTCTTGCGTCCTGCCAAGCCGTCTGTCGTTCTCTTGTATATTACTTCCGTTTGAAACTTCGGATTATATTTGCTCTCGGTCAGCCTCACGCAATATCGCGATACTCGATCATATTCGTCTATCCAAATATAAAACGGCAGTAAATTGCCTTTGTGCGCATTAATGAAGTCGCGCATCTCCGCCCACGTTTTTGCCAAACCCGAAAATGTCGCCGTGAATATCCGCGTCGGTTTTGTGTATTTTTGCTGATACTGCTTTACTCCCGTCTCGAAATCTATGACGTTTGTGCCCCAGTCTATTGATTCCGATATCTCGCCGCGCGGTATCCATTTCCACGTATCCACGACATTGAATTGCATGACGTATATATCGCTGATCGTAAACGTCGTGCCGTCATCACTGACATTTGACCACGACATTACTCCGAAATAATACGTGACCACATTTTTTAGCGGGGCAATGTTATGACCGAGCGTTGTCAAAGCCGTGTCTCGCGAAAACGTCGCCGTCGCCGCCATCCGCTCCGCCAATGCCCGATCCTCGCTGACTTTATACCAACCGTCTCCGTTATACCAAGCCTGATTGCCCGTCCATACAAACAGCGTATAATGATCGGGGCGATAACCCGCATACCTGCTCCACATCACATTGATATAATCATACTCGTTCTCTTTATAAAATGGAACTATCGTATGGATTTTGGGAGTTTTTCTATCCCAATCCGCCGTGAATTTCGTTATGTACACATCGCTGAGATATCCGTAACCGGTATCGGCTTGCGCCGTTATCGCCATGTAATATTCCGCACCGATTGTCAAATCTCCGATTGTGTAACTCGTGCGCGTCGGTTGCAATTCGTAAATGATTTTCACCGTTCGCGCCATCGCATCCGTCAAATCCGAGCCCAGTCTCATCCGATACAGCACGTTTCCGACATACCACGACGGATTTTGCCATATCAATATGTAATATCTGTATACGTTTTCGTACGCAACGGTATTCCATTTTACCATCACCGCAACTGTTTTCTCGGTCTCGGCGTAACTGCCTTTTGAGTAGAGAGATGTATCGAACGCTATGCGCATCGGCGTTAAGCCCAATGACGCTTTGTTTGTATCGTCCAATCATCACTCCTCCTTTTTATACCCCCGGACGAACAACGGTAACCATATCGACTTCGGATATATCGTCGATTGACTTACTCCTTCGAGGCAGGGCACTTGCATCGCCAATATCCGACCGTATTCTAAATATATTCCCAGATGATAATCTCCGTCTATATCGAACAACAGTATATCGCCGTACTTAAGTAAACTCGGATCGCCTGTTGCTTTGAAATTCTTCTCCAGATACAACAGCAATCTGTACTTGTACTTTTGCCAATCGGACGGGATCGGTGCGCCGTCATCCCATGTCTGCTTATATCCGTGCTCGCGGTAAAACAGCTGACACAAGCCTATGCAGTCCGCACCGTCAAAATCAGATCGGAAGAGCG
>CALGGX010000090.1 GCA_937916025.1 uncultured Selenomonadales bacterium | reverse complement strand
TCAAGATCTTCAAAAACAAATCCTCCTCACTTCGCTCGCAAAATCTGCCCCGCATCCGACATCAGCTGTTGCATCGCTTCATTCGGCACCGCAACTTCCGATACATATGCTTCTTCCTCGAGCAGACTCGGCGCAATCGGTTCATGATACTCCGTTTCCCGATATTCTTCAACAATCGGCTCGTAAGTCGGTGCATATATTTCGGCATAATCTTCTTCAATCGGCTCTTCAAACGCCGGTTCCGGCTGAATTTCGATCGGCTCTTCAATCGACTCCGCAATCGGAACTTCAATTGAGATTTCGCTCGGAACTTCGATCGGCGCGTCCGGAGACGGCATTGAAACGACTGCATCCGGCAAGACATTCGACGGCAAATCGAGCATTGACATGGAATTTTCCGAAGTCGGCTCCGATATTTCAATCGGCGGCGGTTGCGTCTCGATTGTCGGAGCAGGCGGCTCGTCGTTGAAGAAAAACGCGCCCGCTATCAACAATGCCGTCACCGGCGGCAGAATTTTTTTCATCAGCGAAAAATATGATGTTTTTGTCTGAGCGAGCTCTGCTTTTGCCAACATCAATTTCAAATCGCCCTGCACGTCGTTTCGATGTTCGAGGGATTTGTCGGCTTGCAACAGCCACGCCCGGGCGGCTTGAATGTGTCGGCGCAATTTGATTCGTCTGTCTTCCATGATCAACTCACCTGCCAACTTCCGATTTTTGATGATATTGTATCACAGATCGAGCGGCACGTATATCAAAAATTTTTCATGAAGCGAGCCAACATTCCGCGAATGCGTCGAATGCCCTGTTTCTGCAATCGATAGATGTGCGAGACGCTCAATTTCAATCGCCCCGCGACCGTTTTCGCTTCAAGACTGTCGATGTAGATCGACTCGAGCACCGCGCGCTCGTTTTGCGGCAGACGCTCGAGTGCGGCATGGAGGTGATCAAACAATTCGTGTGACTCGGCGAGTTCGGCTACCGAAGGTCCGACGTCGGATAATTGCTCCGCCTGCTCGCCGTAATCCGAATCGCGAGTCGTAACCGCGCGCCCCTGTCGTCGAAGAAAATCAAGCATCCGCCCGCGAATTCGATGCACGGCATAAAGACTGAACGCCACGCCGCGCGCGTGATCGAAACTCTCGACCGACTCGATCAAACCGACCGTTCCTTCCTGAATCAAATCCATGACGTCGGGCATGTCGCGATAGGGAAGTGCCTGCTTGAAAACCAGCGGCTGATACGACTCGATCAGTCGGAGCCGCGCGGAAGTGTCTTGATGTTGTTTGAAACGCTGCCACAGACCGATCTCTTCGGCGGGTTCGAGCGTTTTGATTTTCGACAACTCTCGCAAGTATCGTTCCATAACCGTCACCTCCCATGAAAAATTTTTATATCTGAATTTGCCGGAGTTCAGAATTTCCAGCGCGCTTCGAGTCCGAGGATGAAGTCATGATTTTCGCGCTCGACCGTCATGCCCATGTTGTTGTTGAAATCATATTGAACGCCGTAGCGATTGATGTTGTCGCCGCCGATGCCGCGCGTGTATTTCAACATGACTTTGTCGGTAATGTATTTGCCCATCTGCACGTTGTATTCTTCTTCTTCATTCTGCTCGCCCTCGCGTCCGCGATGCTCGAATGCGGAGCCGGAGCCGCGCGAGATCGCAAATTGATCAAAGCCGAATGTTTTGCGAACCATTCCTTCGATCTCCGACAGGAAACTCAATTGCAGCCCGAGCGTTACGATGTCACCCGCGTCGAGTTCCGTTTCGCCGTTTTTCTGATACGCGTCGCGGAGTGTCAGCAATTGCATGATCTCCTCCTGCGTCATTTCCGGCGAAGAAGTCAGCGTAAAGTTCATGTTGTTCAATGTGCCGTCGAGATGCAAGAATACTTTTGCCTGCGTCAATTTCGCTTCGGCGTCAAACAGCAACGACGGGAAGAAACTGTCGAATTGATTGAATGACGCTTCGCCCTCGCGGATTTTGAAGATCGTCTTGAGATAATTCAAAGTGCCGCCGCGCTTGACGGAGATCGTTCCGGACGACTTCGGATGTTGAGTCGTACCCTCGAAATGCGCCATGCCCGTCAATTTCATGTCGTAGAGATACGGGCTGTAGAAATGAACTTTATCTCCGAGATTGAGTTTCACGTCAAGCAGAAGGTGCGGCAATTCATCATCACTTTCAGGAATTGACGGCACGGTGATTTGACAGTTGTCGAGATCGATATGCCCCGCCAATTTCGGCAATCGGCGATCGCGGAAGAATTCCGCTTCGTTGAATTGAAATTCCATCGACAGCGGACCTTCGCAGAATGTCGATTTGATCTGCAGTTTATCCGCAATGAATTTGAAATCGTAATCGGTCGGAGCGAGCCCTGCAAACCCGAAGCCGCCTTCGAGTTTGTAAGTACCGTTGCCGACATTGCCGTCGAATTGTTCGATCGTCATTCGATTGCCGGTGAAGTTCAGCGTCATATTCATGTGCTCGATCAGAGATTTGACGTTTTTGATCTTCGTGGTGCCGTCGAGGACGGAGATTTTGCCGTTGACGAGCGGATTAGCCGCCGTGCCGGTGACTTTCAATTGCCCCTGCATCGGACCCATCGCCCATGCCACGTAATCGTTCAGCACCGGCAACAAACTCAGATCGGCGTCGTCGAGCGTAAGAGTTATGTCGAGTTGCTCGCTGTCGTTGAGCTCCGCCGGAGTTTTCGCCGAAAGCGCGGAGAACGGAACACTGCCTTTCGCGCTCGCCTGATAGAGCTTCTCGC
>CALGGX010000089.1 GCA_937916025.1 uncultured Selenomonadales bacterium | reverse complement strand
GCTTGCTCGCGCATAATCGGATTGGTGATCGCATTCAAAAACTTTTGCGCGTCCGCCGTCAAATTCAATTGCTCGACTGCATCGAGCGGCACGGCAGTACAAGCATAATCGAGTTTTGCCTTCGACATGATCTCAGCCAAGTCGACAAAATACATGCACGTCCAATCGCGATTGAGATATTCATGCGCAAGATAATTGCGATCGTGCTTTTTGATCTGATCGAGTTTTGCCTTCAGTTCCGGCACTCGCAAGGCATAAATCGGCTTGGCGTTGATCAAGTCTTAGGCGAATTTGATTGCGCTGTCAACGCGTTTGAATGTATTGCCTTCATTGCCGCCGACGAACTTATCATAGAGCTCGAGTAATTCTCGAAGCGGAGCATCGGGTGCGTGCCCCGGCAGGCAGTTATAGCTGTTGTAAACGACGCCGCCCGACTTCAGATGTCGACGAATGATCTCGACGATGTATTTCCGATTTTCATTGCTGATCCAAGACCAAATGCCATGCAATCCGATTGAGGAATATTTCTCCCCCCTATGATCGTATTCATTAAAACGTGTAAGCAGTTGCTCAAAACTGTCCTCGAAAAGCTCGGCTCCGGAACCGGACGCGCGATTGAGTTCATTGGCGTGCGCGGCATGCGCGGGATTGAAATCCGTACCGACGTAATGTCCGGGCGTCGATGCGGCATGAATGTTGACCGACACGCCTTGCCCGTAGCCGAGCTCGCAATGCCGAGAGTTCTGATCGAACGGCGGCGAATCGAAGCCGCGCATCAGCAAACAGAACTTCTGAAACGTCGGACTCAACTCGCGATAATATCCGTAAGTGTAAGTCGACGACGTGAAGTAGCCTTCATTCCAATCGTTCATTCAAACATCAACTCCTGTTGAAAAATTTTTGTTGCGGTGATATAATGACAGCCGAGGTGATAAGTTATGGCAAAATGGAAAACGTGGGAGGAATTTCAAGCAACGTTGTCTCCGGTCGAAAACAAGGCATCGGAATTTCGCTACGAATTGACTAAGGCAATCGAAGACGAGAAAGAGGCGGACGACGACGCAATTTTCAGCGACGACATCGATCGCGTCATCGAGTTGCTCTACAAAAACGGCAAGCAACTTGCCATTGTTCCGTTGAAAGAAACCGCAAATGTTTGAAGTTGTTCTCTACGAAAATCGTAAGGGTGAATCGCAAATTCGAGATTACATCAATGATATCACGCAATCGAATTCCAAAGATAGTCGCATAAAATTTAAGCGATTCAATAACTGCATCGTGTATTTGAAAATGGACGGCACGCGCGCAGGCTTACCTCACATAAAACATATCGACGGCGAGATATGGGAGCTCCGCCCGGGCGACGATCGCGTTCTCTTCGCCGCGTGGATTGGCAATAAATTCGTCCTGCTTCATCAATTCCTCAAGACAACACAGAAGACTCCGCAAAGCGAGATCGATCAGGCAAAGCGTGAGTTGGCTGATTGGAAAGAGCGTCACCCGAACGACTCCGACGTCAGCGATTGACTTTCGAGCCGCCGAAAATCTCCGACATATCCATTGCATCGAGCGCATCGTCGAGCGCGCGGACTTCTTCCGCCGTCAACGATACGTCCGCCGCGCCGAGATTTTCTTCCAACCGATTGCGTTTGCGAGTGCCCGGAATCGGTACTATCCACGGCTTTTTGCAGATCATCCATGCGAGCGAAATTTGCGTCGGCGTTGCCGCTTTTTTTTGTGCCGTTTTTCGGAGCAACTCGAACAGCTCTTGATTTTTATCCATTGCCTCGGCAGTGAATTGCGGCATCACGCTCCGATAATCGAGCTTCTTGTCAAACGTCGAGTTTTTGTCGTACGCTGTCGACAGCAAGCCGTTCGCGAGCGGCGAAAACGCCACCAGTCCGATGCCGAGCTCCTCGAGCGTCGGAAAGATCGCTTCGTAATGCCGTGCGGGCATGGAATAGCGATTTTGCACGGCGGTTACGGGGCAGATTGCATGCGCGCGGCGAATGATGTCTTCGCCGACTTCAGACAATCCCCAATGCAGGATTTTGCCTTCGCGGATCAGATCGGACATGACTCCCGCGACTTCCTCGACCGGAATTTTCGGATCTTGCCGATGTTGGTAGTACAGATCGATGCGATCGGTTTGCAATCGGCGGAGCGACTCCTCGACCGAGCGGCGGATTGTTTTCGGATGCGCATCGGGAACGAGCGGCTTGTTTGTTGCCGACGACGTTTGATCGAATTTAATGCCGAACTTCGTGCCGATCACTACTCGATCGCGAAACGGCTTCAATGCTTCGCCGACCAACTCCTCGTTGTCATGCGGATTGTCATCTGTGCCGTAAACTTCTGCCGTGTCGAAAAACGTACAGCCGAGATCGACCGCGTGCGCGATCAATTCAATCATCTCTTTGCGATCGGACGGCGCGCCGTAAGCGTGGCTCATGCCCATGCAACCGAGTCCGACCGCCGATACTTCGAGATCGCCGAGTTTGCGATACTTCATAAAACATCTCTCCTTTCAGAAATCGTTTGAGGTTCCCGCCAAGTCGCTGTACATTTCCATCAGCCGCGAGACTATCTCTGCCTCTTCCCAATCACGGTCGAAATTGTAAGCGTCGAGAACGGCGTTGTCATTTTCTTGATGCGCCGCGCGGAGTCCTCTTGGCATCGTCACTTCATCGTAGAGATCGGCAAGGCTCGAGTCGGGATATTTCGCCCGGGCGTCGAGAATTTTCTGCGCCGAATGCTCGATCGATTGACGTTGTTCAGCTGTCGGTTCACACCAAATGAAATTGTTGTAAACAACCGTGCCGGAATATCGATAATCCGATTTCAGCCGTCCGCAAACGCGCCGCATCCACGCCATGTGCACCGACGACGTCAAAATGCCGAAGTGATACAGCGTCGCGTTCGGAACGACCGACATGGAATCGCCCACAATAACTTCTGCCGTCAAAAATCCGATCGGTATGTACTTTCGCCGTTCCGATGAAACGCGCGGCACCGCGATGTAGTGATCGAAGACGTTGGTATCTCGAAACAAATGCGGGCGATCGGCGAGCTTTCGCGTGTCGGCGTTTCGACTGACGAGTCTCATTTGACGGACAGCTTCGACGCGTTTGTAAACACCCGGCATCGAGCGAATTTCGTTCGGTGTTGCGTCGACCAGCCAAAGACAGTATCGCGGCAGATTGTTGATGAACTCCTCGCCGCCGATCAGACGTCGGATAAATTTCTTTGCGCGCGGTTCTCGCCGAAGAAAGTCTTCGAGCTCGTTCGCTTCGATGATCAGATTGCCGCCGTCGACCGGTTTGTTGCCGTAAATCATGCGCGGCACGTCGCACAACGGTTGCGGGCGTCGCTCAATCAAAATGTCCGGGGCGTCAAACAAATACGGATTGATATGATCCGCCGCAATCGTTTGATCGCCGTCAAATATCAGTTTCGGTCGCTCCTCGTACGGCAGACTGTGATACAGTTTCAAGTCTTCAGCCGTCAACACTCCATGCAGTTTGTTCCTGCTCACTTGTCGAAGCCTCCTCAAATTTCGTTTTCGATATTATCACTTAAAGCCGACTTCAGCGCAATAAAAAAACTCCGCGCGGAGCGGAATTTTTTTGTATCAGCCGAAGAGTGCAATCTGATCGCTGTCGTCGAGTCCGTCGAGACAACCGTGCTCTTTCAACGCCGCAATCGACGTCTTGTTGATGCCCGCGCGCGATTTCAGATCTTCAATCGAAGAAAACTCGCGCTCGTCTCGAACGTCAACGATCGATTGAGCCGCAATCGGTCCGACGCCCGCAATCGATGCAATCGGCGGCAACAGCGACTTCGTTTCTTCATGCATGATGAATCGATACGCGTCCGATTTGTACAGATCGACGTGCTCGACCGTGAAGCCCCGGCAGAACATTTCATTGACCAACTGCAGAACCGCGAGCGTATCCGCGCCCTTGACGTCGAGTTTTTTCTCTTTCGACAATGCTTCGAGCTCCGCGAGCTGTTGCTTTACAAAATCCTGCCCTTTGACGACGACGGTTGCATCAAATTCTGCCGCGCGGATCGAAAAATACGCCGCGTAATATGCCAACGGTCGGTGCACTTTGAACCACGCAATCCGAAACGCCATCATCACGTAAGCCGTGGCATGCGCGCGCGGAAAGAGATATTTGATCTTTTGACACGACTCGATGTACCAATCCGGCACGCCATGCGATTGCAAATCGGCAACCACGTCCGGTTTGATGCCCTTGCCCTTGCGAACCGCTTCCATTGTTTTGAATGACAGCAATCGATCGACGCCGTGATGAATGAGATACATCATTATGTCGTCGCGCGCGGAGATCGCGTCTTTCAACGTGCAGATGTTTTTTCGGATCAAATCCTGCGCGTTGTTGAGCCAAACGTCCGTGCCATGCGAAAAGCCGGAGATGCGGACGAGATCGCTGAAGCAGTTCGGATGCGTATCGTCGATCATCTGCCGCGTGAATTCCGTTCTGAATTCCGGAATGCCGAACGTGCCCGTTTGATTGTTGATCTGCTTGGGCGTGACGCCGAGTGCTTTCGTCGAGTCAAAAATGGACATCGTCTCTTTGTCGTCGAGCGGAATCGTCGTCGGATCGATGCCCGTGAGATTTTCGAGCATCTTGAGCACCGTCGGATCATCATGTCCGAGAATGTCGAGCTTTACCAGCCGCGAGCTGATCGAGTGATAATCGAAATGCGTCGTGATGGTTTTGGAATCTTTGTCGTCGGCGGGATATTGAATCGGCGTGAAGTAGTGAATGTCGAGATCGCGCGGCACGACCATGATGCCGGCAGGATGTTGCCCGCTCGTGCGCTTGACGCCCGTCACGCCTTCGACCATTTTCGAGATGAACGCGCCATGTTTTGTTTTGCCGAGCTTTTCGTAATACTTTTTGACGAAGCCGTAAGCGGTTTTCTCTGCAATTGTCGTAATCGAACCCGCGCGATAAACATTGTGTTTGCCGAACAAAATCTCGGTGTACTTATGCGCCGTCGACTGATATTCGCCGGAGAAGTTGAGATCGATGTCGGGAACTTTATCGCCGTCAAAACCGAGGAAGACCGCAAACGGGATGTCATGCCCGTCTTTCGACAACTTCCCGCCGCACTTCGGACAGATTTTATCCGGCAGATCGTAGCCGCAACCGTACGAGCCGTCCGTGATGAACTCCGAATGCTTGCAATGCGGGCAGATGTAATGCGGCGGCAGAGGATTGACTTCGGTAATTCCCGCCATGGTCGCGACGATTGAAGAGCCGACCGAGCCGCGCGAGCCGACGAGATATCCGTCGTCATTGGATTTTTTGACGAGCTTCTGCGCAATCAAATACAGCACCGCAAAGCCGTGATGTATGATCGGCTTCAATTCTTCTTCGAGCCGCGCGGAAACAATCTCGGGCAGTTCCTCACCGTAAATTTCATGCGCGCGCGCGTAAGTCATTTGCCGAATTTCTTCGTCCGCGCCCGGGATCGACGGCGCATACAATTCGTCAGGAATCGGCTTGAGCCACTCGATCTGCTCGGCAATTTTTCTCGGATTGTTGATGACGGCATCGACGCGCGTTTTCTCGTCGAGATAATCGAATTCGGCGAGCATCTCTTCCGTCGTTCGGAGATAAATCGGCGGTTGACGATCCGCATCGGAAAATCCCTTGCCGCTCTGCATGATCGCGCGATAAATTTTGTCGTTCGGATTGAGAAAATGCACGTCGCAAGTTGCTGCCAACGGCTTGTCGAGCCGCGCGGCAATCTCGGCGACTTTTATGTTGATCGCGCGGAGATCGTCGTCCGTGTTTATGTCCGGGTAATCCGTCGATCGCTTCAAAAAATCGTTGTTATGGATCGGCTGAATTTCGAGATAATCGTAAAACTCGGCGATTTGATCCAACTCCGCATCGGAAGCATTTCTTTCGATTGCACGGATCAATTCGCCCGCCTCGCAAGCCGAACCGAGAATCAATCCCTCACGATACGCCGCCAGAATTTTTTTCGGAATACGCGGCTTCGAGTGCAGGAATTTCAAATTCGACAACGAGACGAGTTTGTACAAATTCTCGAGCCCGAGTTTGTTTCGCGCGAGAATTATGATGTGATTTGCCGATTTCTGCCGATAATCATCGCCGGTAAGATAGCCTTCCATGCCGTAGATGACTTTGATTTTTTTGCCGGACTTTGCGAGCTTCGCGGCGGTCTCGGCGGCTTTCGGAAATGCCTGCACGACGCCGTGATCGGTGATCGCGATCGCATCCCAACCCCAACGCGCGGCTGTATTGATCAGCTTCTCGACCGGCACGACCGAGTCCATTGCGCTCATCGTCGTATGCGCATGCAATTCGACGCGCTTGACTTCGGCATTATCCTCGCGCTCGACCGTCGGCACTTCTTCAATGCTGTCGAAAAAAAACACCGGCTCTTTCGCGAAATCGTCCTGCTTCACCTTGCCGCTCACTCGAACGCGCATTCCGCCGCGCAAATTTGCAATGTAAGTGTCTGCCGATTCGCTATCGTTTTTGAAAATGTGTTTGCAGACAATGCCATCGGAGTCGTCGGCAAGCCCGAACGTAAAAATGATCGCGCCGGTCTTCGTCTTGCCGATGCGAATGCCGTACCTTTCGTCTTTGCAAATCACGCCTTCGATCACGACATGCTTCTGATCATTCGTGAGATTGGCAATCTTAATCGGCTTGCCGGAGACTTTTTTCGCGGCAGATTTTTTCGCAGCCGGTTTCGGTTTGCTCGGTTTCGGTTCGTCAAGCGGCGGCGGCGCAACAAATTCTTCTTCGATCGGCGGCGGAATGTCTTCGGCGGGCGCATCTTCGATCGGCGGCTCGTCGGGAAATTCCTCATTGTTAAACAGAAATCTGCGCGCCGCCTCGAGAGCCGTATTCTGTTCGATTTTTCGAGTCACTGTATCGACACAAACAGATCCCTC